>JAJRUZ010000002.1 GCA_024277525.1 Caldifarciminota bacterium
GAAATTCGGGACTTTGGCTATTCTGACAAATATAGAGAACATTTCTGCGGAGGAAGTTTTGAATTATTTTAAAAGCAGGATTTTTATAGAGCAGATGTTTGGTGTTTTTAAAAACATTTTGAAGGCTGATAGAACTTATATGAGAACAGATAAAAGTATGGAAGGGTGGATGTTTATAAATTACTTGTCTTTGATTTTTTATTACAGAATCTATAATTTTCTTTTGAAGAATAATATGCTTAAAAAATATTTTCCCCCCGATGTGTTTTTGTATTTAAGCAAAATAAGAAAAGTAAAAATTAACAAAAAGTGGATAACCCTTGAAATACCCAAAAAATCAAGAAGTCTGATTGAAAAATTAAAAATATCTATTACTTAATTTTTAAAGAGTTAGGGTTTAACATAAAATCTCCATACACAATTAACGTTACACAACCAAAGAGAATTTTTAAGAAAAGTCTACTTCCGTGAATTTATTTTATAAAAATTATAAGGAAAAGATAAAAGAATCGAAATGAGAGTGATAATTCTGGATTAATTCGGAGAAAAGGATTTGAGATTATGGGCATCAGAAATCAGGATCAAATCACATCCTGCCTTAAAAGATAATTCTATTGCTTCTTTTAAGGAATAATTCTTCAATATCCCGCCCATGAGTAAATCATCGGTTATTACTTTTCCTTTAAATAAAAGTTTTTTCTTCAAGATTTCTTTTAAAAAATACTCTGAAAATAAAACAGGGTAATCAGAGATTTTTTTATATTTTATAAAACCTGCCATTATATATTTAATCCCCTTTTTTATTAATATTTCATAGGGTAAAAAATCTTTTTCTATTTCCTTTAAATCACAATCTGAAACAGGAAAACCTCTATGAGGGTCTTCGCTTGCTCTTGCTTGATTTATAAAATGTTTTGCACAGCATGAAATTCCCTTTTTTTGCATTATTCCAAAAAATCTTACTGCATATTTTGAAACAATTTGAGGAGTTTTGCCGAAACTTCTTTTCTTTTTGCATATTATTTCATTTTCCTCATCATAACATATATCAACGCACGGAGCAAAATTTATGTCAACTCCTATGTCTTTCAGATTAAAAGCCATCTCCTTTATATCTTTTTCAAACTCAGAAAAATCTTTTTGAGCCCATTCGGACGGCGAGGGAAAGTCTTTAAATATCCATGAAGCATATCCTCCTTCCTGATCAGTTGCAATCTTCAAATCATAACCGGCGAATTTTTTTAAATCCTTAATGAATTCTTTTATCTCTTTTGGATCTTTATATTTGAAATGACTTGTAAGAAAAATCCCGAAAGGTCTGTATCTATATAAAACTTCAAAACCTTCTTCAAAGTTTTTTATGCCGAGGATAAAATTTGAATACTTCAAATAATATTTTTATATTTCTTCCTCGGGAATTTCGTCTCCTTTTTGCATTATTTCCTCGGCTATAAAAATTTTGCTATTTGTTTTTAAAGCAATTGCAATTGAGTCCGAAGGTCTTGCATCAACAGAGTATATATTTCCTTCTTTGTCTTCTAAGAGAAGTCGTGCATAATAGGTTGAATCCTTTAAAGCATTTATTACCACCTTTTTTACCTTGATTTCAAATACATCAAGTATCGATTTTATAAGGTCATGTGTAAGCGGTCTTTCATAAATAATTCCTTTCATTCCCATATAGATTGCCTGAGCTTCCGGTTTACCTATCCATATCGGAAGAAATCTGTTAGCATTCTTTTGTTTCAAAATTACAACATAAGTCTCATCATTTTTTTCTCCTGTTCCCGGAGGCCATGAGTGCTGATAAATGGAAAAAACTTCAACCTCAACTACTTTCTTCTCATTCATATTATAACCTCCTTAAAGATATAAGCGGTTAAAATGGTTAAAACGATTCCCAAGAATGACCTTACAAAATTTACCTTTTCTTTCTTTTTTAAAAAATAAAATGAAAAAAGAAACGAAAAACCCGAAAGGAATGGATTGAATAAGAAAAGAATAAAAGCACTCAATCGCTCAATAAACCCCATATATTTGCATTTTCCCTGGGGTAAAGAATTGATTTTAAAAAAGGTAAATTCAACAGAATAAATCAAAATCCAGTAAGCGTATGTGATAACGATTATAAATGTAAATAATTTGAAATAAAAGGGATCAAACCATAAACCTTCCCCTTTCACCTCAGGTAAAGGAAAATAGGTGGTAAAAAGAAAAATGGTAAAAATGTGTAATACCTGGTCTATCAAATAATAAAAGAAATTCTCACCGATCTCTCCATGATATGATAAAAAGACTTTCAATTTGTCCTGAATTATATGTAAAAGGGTTAAAAGAAAAATACAAATTAAAACATATAAATTTGAAATATAAGGATAAGACAGAATAAGCATGGATAGAAAAAGCAAGGCTCCGTGAATCAGGATCCCGTAAATGTATTTTGTTTTTTTATAAAATAATTTATCTGTCTGAAAAGGATAATCTGTTAAAAAGTGAGCCAAAGTGAAATGCCAGAAAAAAAAACTATTCAATCTTTTTCCTTTATAATCCAGATTTTTATCACACCTTCTATATCACGATATAATTTGACAGGTATTTCATAAAATCCAGGGTCTTTTAAGGGATTATCCATTATAATTTGTGACTTCTCTATCTGAGTAATTCCCTTATTTTCAAGTTCTTTAACAATATCAATTTTTGTTACAGCACCGTAAGTCTTCTCTTTTCCTTTCAGTGTGAAGGACAGAGAAAGAGAGGAAAGGGTTTCTTTGAGCTTTTCAGCCTGTTCCCTTATGTGTTTTTCTTTATTTGCCCTCTGTTTTTCTATTTCCTTCATATGTCTTAAAACTCCCTCTTTTGCTTCAATTGCTAAGCCTTTAGGAATTAAATAATTCCTTGCGTATCCGTCTTTTACCTCCTTTATTTCACCTTCCCTCCCCAGACCTTTGACATCTTTTAAGAGTAATATCTTCATTTTAAATCACATATTCCTTAACAAACGGCAATAAAGCCATTTGTCTTGCTCTCTTTATAGCGAGTGCAAGTTTTCTCTGATGATAGGCGCATAATCTGGTTTGTCTTCTTGTCATAATTTTACCCTTAGGTGTCAGATATTTTTTTAAAGTTTCAACATCTTTATAATCAATTATTCCGATACCCTCTTTGCAGAATTTACATCTGTTTGATGCCATGGATTACCTCCTTTTCAGAAAGGCAAATCATCCTCTGGTGGAATTTCTTCTGGCGGAATTTCTTCCTCAGGTGAGGTTGAGATTTCCTCTGTTCTTTCTTTTTCAAGAAATTGAACCCTCAAACCTATAACTTCTACTATCTGTCTTTTTTCACCCGTTTGAGTTTCCCAAACCCTTGACTGTAATCTTCCTTCAACAAAAACAGGAGAACCCTTTGAAAGCCTCTGATTACATCTTTCTGCTAAGGAACCGAAAGTTACCACGTTTATAAAAAGTGTGTCCTCTTTCCAGTCTCCTGTAGAGGGATCCCTGTAAGGTCTTGAGGATGCAATTCTGAATCTTGATATCGCTCTTCCCTGCTGTGTGAACCTTATTTCAGGGTCCTGAACAAGCCTCCCTGAAATAATAACAAGGTTCATATTCGGGATTCTTAAATCAGCCATATTTATTCCTCCTTTTTCTTTTTATAACTTTTAACATTTTCCCTTCTCAAAATCATCACCCTGAAAATTTCTTTCATTAATCTGAAATTGCTCTTCAGGGACAGGGGAATTTCAGGATTTGACCTAAATTCCCAAACTGTGTAATAGCCCATATTTTTTTTCCTTATAGGATAGGCAAATTCCCTTAATCCCCAATCCTCAATTTTAATTATTTCACCACCACCGTTTTTTATCATTTCTTCGATTTTTAAAAAAATTTCCTTCCTTTTATTTTCATCAAGATCAGGGTCTGTAATCAACATCATTTCATATTCACGCATATTTCCTCCCCATCAAAGGTCTCAGGCGGGGAAATGGAACCCCATATTTCGGGGTCCTGAGACCCTTTTAAAATTTAAATTATATCATTTAAAAAACTCAAATTCAAGGGAAATTATTTTTCCTCTTTTTCTTCCTCTTCTTCCTCAATATTGGATATCTTCTCAAGTTCTGCTTTAAGAAGTTCTCCGAGATTTATCCTTGCGGGTCCTCCTTCCGTATATTTTGCAATTTCCTTTTTCTGCATAATTCTTTCGTATTCCCTTTCGGATAAGAGAATTCGTTTTCTCTGAGGCTCTACCCTCAAAACCTTTAAATTCACTTCATCTCCCACTTTATAATTTTCAAGAACATTACTTCTTCTTGTAAGATGTGAAGCAGGTACAAAACCCTCCAGTCCCTTATCAACTTCAACTGTTATTCCTTTTTCTGTTACTTTAAGAATCGGAGCCTTTAAAGTTGTATCCGGTGTTAATCTCTTCATTATTTCTTTCCATGGATCAGGTCTGAGATGTTTAAGTGAAAGTGAAATCAATCTTGCCCTTTTGTCAATATTCATAACCTTTAATCTCAATTTCTGTCCTATCCGGAGTGCATCCTCTGGTCTTGCAAATTTTCTTGTCCAAGAAATATCAGAGGTATGGAGATAACCTTCTATTCCATCTCCTAAGTCAATTATGGCACCAAAATTATCAAAACCTACAACTTTTCCTTTAACAATTGAACCCCTCGGAAATTTATTCTCAACATAGGTCCAAGGATCAGGTTGCGTTTGTTTCACTCCCAAGGCAATCCTGTTTTTCTCTTTGTCAACATCTAAGATAAGTGCCTCAACAACATCTCCCTCTCTTACAACCTCTTTCGGGTCCCTGATCTTCTTCCATGTCAATTCACTTATATGACAGAATCCGATCACATCCTTCTCAATCTCAATTAACACACCGTAAGGAAGTATTTTATTTACAACCCCCTTTACCCTTGTTCCTATCGGATATTTCTTTTCTATTTCTTTCCATTTTTCGGGAATTAAATCTTTCAGGGATAAAATGACTCTTAATCTTTCAAAGTCTTTATCTATAACTTTTGCTCTTATCCTTTCGCCGACTTTCACAATTTCCCTTGCATTTCTTACCCTTCTTGTCGAGAGTTCACTTATAGGAATAAAACCCTCCACCTCACCGAGATTAACTGTAACACCCGTATTTGAGACAATTTTTGCCTCTCCCTCAACAACCTGCCCTTCTTTGAATTTCTCTTCTATAATTTTCTTTTTCTTTTCGATTTCCTCTTCAATATGTGCTTTCCTTGAAACAACTATATTTTTTCTTTCTTTATTTACCTTTACAAGCTTAACAGGAATCTCTTTACCCACAAATGAGGCGATGTTTCGGACCGGTTTTATGTCTATTTGAGAACCCGGCAGAAAGGCATCAACTCCGAATGTGTCAACCACCAGCCCTCCTTTAACCCTTCGCAGTACTTTTCCGATGACCGTTTTGTTATTCTCGTAAGCATCGCTTATTTTGTCCCATGCAAGTTCAAAATCTGCTTTGTGCTTTGAGAGGACAACAAATCCATCCGGCCCGTCAGGGTCTTCCACATACAATACTATTTCATCACCTATCTGAAGTTCCTCAATATCCTTAAATTCCTCTTTGGGACACACTCCTTCAGCCTTTGCACCCAGGTCGAAATATATCTCCCTATCGCCTATTTTTAATACTTTACCTTTTATAAGGTCTCCTTCTTTTATTGTTTTAAAACTTTGCGCAAGTAACTTTTCAAGTTCTTGCATCCCTGCTTCTTTTGTTTCCATCTATAAAAACCTCCTTCTACCCACCCTCTTTATGTAAAGGAATTGAACCTTAAATATAAAAGAGGGTGAGTTTTTGTGATTTTTATTATTAAGTAAATTTTCATTAAATTTCAAGTTAGTGATAATTTTTTTACCTCTTCTTCCAGTTTTTTATTGAAAATTTCCACATATTCTTTTGTATTTTTTTCGGGCAGGAGGGGCTTTCCGATTTTAATCTCCAGTCTTTTCCTCCTTAATATCCATTTTCCCGGTCCTGCAAGCACATTTTTGATATAAATGGGATATATGGGAACCTTCATTTTACATGCGAGTGAGGCTGCTCCTTTTTTAAACGGCAAAAGCACCCCCTTTCTGCTCCTTGTTCCTTCCGGAAATATTATAACCGCTTTACCTTCTTGCAAAAGTTCTTCTGCCTTTTCGTACGCGCTCACCGCGCCCGCTCCCCTTCTGAGCGGTATCGCATTAAACTTTTTTATTAACCATGCAAATAAGGCATTTTGAATAAATAAATCAATCTTAGCAAGAAAAAAACTCTCCCTTTTAACAGCAAACCCCACAAAAGGAGGGTCCCAAAAAGTAACATGATTGGAGGCAAAAATACACGGTCCTTTCCTTATAACATTTTCCCTTCCTGTTATTCTCATTCCAAAAAGCCATTTAAAAATGGGATAAGCAATAAAATATGCAATTTTCCATCTCATCTTTTCTTTATTTTTATAAATTTTTTTATAAACAATCTTTAATATTTCAAAAACTTGCTCATCTATGCTTTTATTTGTTGTATCAATAAAATAAGCATCCTTTGATTTTTTTAAAGGTGCAATTTCCCTTTCTCTATCCCTTTTATCCCTTTCTTCAAGTTCTTTCAAAACTTCTTCAAAACTTATATTTTTTCCTTTTTTTAAAAAATCCTTATATCTCCTTTCTGTTCTTATTTTAATATCAGCATCCATAAAAATCTTGATATCAGCGTCAGGGGCAATTACCGTTCCTATATCCCTTCCTTCCATTACCACTCCTTTTTTATTTACAAACTCCCTTTGGACTTTAAATAAAAAATTTCTCACTTCCTGCAATTCAGCAATTCTTGAAGTCAATTTTTCAACTTCAGGGTCTTCAAGATAAGGTGTCACATCGGTTTCATTAATAAGAACCTTTGGTTTCCCGTTTTCAAAGTAATAATTGATTTTCAAATCGGATAAAATATTCTTAATTTTATTTATTTCAATATTCTTATTTAAAAGATAAGCGGAAATTCCCCTATAGAGCTTGCCGGTCAAAACCGGGATGTAATCAAGTAAGTAAGCGAGTTTAATACAGGTTGTGGTTTTTCCGCTTCCTGCGGTTCCGTCAATAGCAATTACAATTTTTTGCATTCATAAATTTTAAGAGATTTTATTTTAAAATAAAAAAGCAAAGAATCTACGGAGTTTTAAGAAATTTTTTATTACAAGGAGTGATAAAAATAATAAAGAAATACACCCATAAAGGCAGAAAATGAATAAGGAGTCTCCCCAAGGCTGATTTTGTTAAATAATCGGGATTTAACGGCGAAATTATAAATATTATAAAATACCCGAGAATAGGAAGATAAGTGGCAAGGAAATAAATCCAGTTGATAAATCTTCGATTAAAAATAAAAAATAAAAAGGGGAACGCAAAGTAAAATAACCATAATCCTCCCCATGATTTATAATTCATAAACACTTTTGACCATGATTTCAAAATCAATGGAATTTTGTTAAGATTTTGAAGTATATGATTCAGGTCCTTAATATATTTAAAATAGTCTTCTCCTGAGGGAGCAAAACTTAAAGATATCTTAATCCAGAGTAATAAAAAGGGGAGGGAGAAAAGAATTGGGAGGAAATTGTAAAATGTAAATGTCTTATTTTTGAAATAATCGTAAAAACTTAATAGAACAATAATAAAAAATATAATCATGTAAAACATGTATCCTTCATTCTTTGTAAAAAACAAGGACTGAAGACCTATGCCTGCATAAAAGAGATAAGTCTTCTTTCTGGTTTCATGCCAGTCTATGATCATTAATAATGTAAAAGTATAAAAACATGCCAAAGGTACATCCATATAACCGCTAAAAGATTTATTGAATACAGGATTCAATGATATAAGGAGGATTATCGGAAAAACTGATATCAAATTATTTTTTATTTTTTTATTTAAATGTTCAAAAATTATTATCAAAAGGGAAAACAAATATGGTGGGAAGATTATCTTACATACAGAAAGCTCTACTTTTCCGATTGAATAATGAATCCATGATTCTAAATATGGAATAAGCAAAGGGTATTTTTTGTGACCGTGAAAAAAATATTCACTCATAAAAGGTGGTATTAAAGGTTTTTTTTCATAGAAAAGAAATACGCCCTTTGCTCCCCATTGTGTTAATTCATCATAGTTAAAAAGCGGGACGCTTATACTTCCTATTTCCCAGTAAATGAAAAATATAATAAAAATAAATAATTTCACAATTTCACTTTTTCTTAAAAATTTTTTGATTTGCTGTCTGAAACTCAATGAGAAGAATAAAAGAGATATTATTAACACCGTGGTTAATAGGAAAACAAGTTGAAAAGACGGATAAAAGGAAAAAATTAAAGAAAAAATAAATAAAAACCATGAGAATATTACACTCCCGACTATATAAGACAAAGCGATTCTATAATAAATAGAGTTATCTTCTTTATCAAGCAGAAATGTTATGATTGTGCCTAACAATATTAACTGCAAAAGTGCAATACTTCCTTTTAAAACAATCACCTTATCTTTTTTATCTGAATATACTTTATTTTAAGGTCTTCTTCTGTTTTATACTCTATGATATATAGGTTTTTTACACCTTTGTCCCTTAACTTCTTAAATTTTTCCCAGCTTATTAGCTTCCGGGGATATAAAAAAACATGAAGATACCGGGCTAAGTTATCACCCTTTGGTTTCTGATATATATAAGAATTATCAGGAATAATTTCTTTTAACTCTAATATTTTTGCATAAAAAGGAAAAATTTCTTTATATTTTTCATCAATATTTTCCCCGAACCATCTCAACACATTTCTTTTGTAATACATAATCAGCTTAAAAGGCAAAGTTCCCAATGTAGGAAGGGAGGAAAAGAAAAAAAGAAAGAGAAGCCATTTTTGAATTATTCTAAACATTCCAGTATTTAAATTTTTTACCCTTCAGAAAATTGAAAAATGCGGGGATAGAAGCAATTAATGAACTTAAATATATTCTAAGGCTGTTAGAAAAGGGTAAAGGAGTTAAAGAATAAATGAAAATCAAGGTAAAAAAAATAAATATAAATTTATTGAGCCAAAAAGAGGATATGTAAAGTAAGATTAAGGGGATTATCAAAAAATACCGTAAAATTTTATGACAGAAAAGTGCAATTTTTAAGGTTAAATTCAATTTAGGTGCAACAGAAAGAGTAAAAAAGGCTCTTGTAAAAATTCTTATTCTTCTTCTGAATTCATCCTTTGTTTTCTGTAAATTATAAACATATATATCTTTTAAATAAAAGTTTTTAAAACCTTTTGAAAGTGATTTTAAAGGGATATAAAAGTCCTCCTGTATTTCATCCGGGAGATTTTCAAAATCTTCAAATAACTCTTTTTTAGCCATAAAAAAAGTCCCATCATAACTCAATGTAATACCCAATTTTCCTTCAAGTGTCCTTATTATGTCTTCGATTCTCTTAAAAATATTCCTTCCGCTTTTTTCTCCTTTAAACCTGTATCCGCATCCCACACATCCTGCTTTTTTATATTCCATATATTCCATACATTTCAATATTATATTTTCAGGCAATTCTGTATCCGCATCGGTTATCGCAATTATATCACCTTCCGATTCTTTAAGCCCTCTTTTAAGAGCTTTTATTTTCCCACCCCTATCAATTCTTAAAACTTTGGCTCCTTTTAATTTAGCAATTTCTTCTGTTCCATCCGTTGAACCATCCGAAACCACAATCATCTCAAAAGGATAATGAGCTGAAACTTTCTTTATATTCTCGATCTTTTGCCCTATCACCTTCTCTTCATTATAAGCAGGTATTAAAAAACTTATTTTTTTCATTTTAATTTTATCATCTTTTATTTTCCGAGGAAAAACAATATTTAAAAGAAAAATAATTAAAGGATAAAAGAAAAAAGGAATTAATATTAAAAAAAGTGAAATAAAAAATATTATCTTCATCTTAACACTTGTTTATAAACTTCAATTGTTTTCTTAATAGTTATATCCCATGAAAAAATCTTTCCCCTTTTTTTCCCTTTTTTTGAAAATGTATTCCAAATATTTTCATCCTGACAAATTAATTCCATTTTTTCTGCTATATCATCCGGATCATCTTTATTTACGTAAATTCCGGCATCTCCCGCAATCTCAGGAAGAGCCCCAGAAGATGACACTATAACAGGTATCCCTTCTTTCATTGCTTCAACAACAGGGATACCGAATCCTTCATAATGGGAGACAAGTAAGAGAGATTTTGAATATTTTAATAAGGTATAAAGTTCCTCCTTCCCGATTTCACCCGTAAAAATTATATCTTTTATTTTGTACCTTTGAATAAAATTTTTAATTTTATGATAATATTCTCTGTCCCATCCCATACCCCCGGCAAGTACGAGTTTAAAATCTTTGTTTTTTCTTTTAAACTTTTCAAAACCCTTTATGAGATTTATGATATTTTTTCTTCTTTCAACATTGCCGATAAAAAGAAAGTATTTTCCTTTTTTAAGATTAAAAACATTTATTATTTCTTCACGCAATTTAAGATTTTTAAACTGAGAATCCATTGGAATGGCATAGATTTTTTTCTCCGGATATCCGTAAAAATGTATTAAATCCCTTTTAGTTGTATTTGAGGGAACTATCACAGCATCAGCATAATTAAGTGATTTTTTGACACCGCTCAAATAAAACCTCCTGGTTGAGGGTTTCACAAATGAAGGATATTTTATAAAAGTTAAATCATGAATTGTGAGAATTATTTTCTTTCGGCTCGGAATGGATATCCCACAGGTTGCATGGTATATGTCGCCGAACTTTTCAAACCATTCAAGGCACGGGAGGAATAGAGAACCCGAAAATCCTATTATTGCTCTCAAAGGCATAGGTAAAATGGTATAATTTTTTTCTTTTTTAACCTTTTCTTTTACTTTTTTAATATTGAACGGATGAGAAAAAATTATTATTTTGACAGAAAAATTATGTTTTTTAAGCCCTTCTGACAAATTAATTATATAATTACTTATCCCCCCCCGTGATACAAAAGCCAAATAAGCATCTATTAATATCCTCATAATTGATTTTAGATTATATGCACCTTAAAATTAAAAATCAAATTTTATCAAATATGAAAAAAAATTTAAAATATAAAGTAATTGTAGCAGATTTTTCGCTTTTTAGTCTTCCATATGACCATTATCTATGTAATTCTTTAAGCAAATTGATTGATGAAGTAATTCTTATCGGGAGGCCATTGAGGAAAGAAGAAAATTTTCCATCCTCTCTTAAATTATACTCATTCAAACCCTTTTTTTATAAAAAATATGAAAAATTATCTCAGAAATATAAATCTTTAAAGTGCTTTATTTATTATAAAGGCATTGAACATTTATGGAATTTTAAGACATTCTCCAAATGGGTCAAAAGAACTAATCCCCATCTTATTCACTTTCAGTGGTTTGTGTTACCCATGGTCGATATTCCTTTTTTTTATTATCTTAAAAAGCTATGCCCTTTGGTGCTTACCCTTCACAATAGGAACATATTTCATGGAACTCCTACCCATCCCCTTCAAACCACAAACTGGCAAAGAATTTTAAAATATTTTGACTGGATATTCGTGCATACTGAGGAAAGCGCTGATGAAATTAGGAGGTTCGGATATCCTCCTGATAGGATAACAAAGATTCAACATCCTCCTTTTCCAATTTACTGTGTTTCATATAAAGAAAGAAAATCAAAAATTACTTTTCTTATATTCGGAAAAATAAAACCTTATAAAGGGATAGATGTTGCAATAAAAGCATTTTCTCTTCTCCCCCAATTCGTAAAAGAGAAAGTGATTTTAAAAATAGCAGGGAAACCTTATATGGACATAGGTGGGTTAAAAAAATTAACAAAAGAATTAAAGATAGAAAATCTTATAGAATGGGACTTAAGATTTATACCAGATGAAGAATTAAACAAAATTCTGTGTGAAGCCGATTGTTTTATTTTTCCTTATAAGGAGATTGATGCAAGCGGGGCATTTGCAAATGTTCTATCTCTTGAGAAACCTATAATTGCCTCAAATATAGGAGTTTTTAAAGAAATTATGGAGAAACACAAAATAGGATTTTTGATAGAACCTGACAACCCGGTGGCTTTAAAAGATGCAATTTTATCATTCATTGAACACAGGGAGAAAATCACCAAAAATATTAAGCAAAATTTTAAAAAACTTAATAAAAATACCAAAAGCTGGGATGATATTGCAGAGGAAATTTCCAAGATATATACAAAATTAATAAAACTCAAGAAATTTGAGGGTTACAAGTAAATAAGTGAAAAAAATTTTATTTTCTGTGTTTTGATTAATTGACAGATAAAAAAAGTCAAAATTCATATGTACCGTAATGATCACAATCCATCCTATCAATAAAGCACAATAAATATAATAATTATTTTGTTTCGTTCTTATTTTATTAAATAATTCTTTCAATAACACAAAAAAGACACAAAACATGATTATAATACCCGGAAAACCTAATTCGGCACTTATTTGAAAAAATAAATTATGAGCATGTGGATGCAAAGCAAAAGGTTGAAACGGGAATTGACCGAACCCGATTCCTGTAAATGGGTATTTTAAAAATAAATCAAAGCATTTTTTCCAATAATAAAACCTTAAAAGGATACTTGAATCCCTTTTAAACCATAAAATTGATTTAAAACGCAAGAATATGTTCTCAGCAAATATGTTCAAAATTAAAAATGCCGTGCATAAAATAAAAATAAATAAAAGTGTATATTTCATAAAATAAAGCAACTTACCCCTCCTATAAGCTTCAAAAAATAAAAATAAATATATTATCAAAATTATACTTATATAACCTGTTCTTGAGTATGAAAGTAAAATCACAATGAATGAGAAAGAGATTAAAAAATAAAAGAACAATTTGTTAAATTTCTTATATTTTCTATCCATCAAAATTCCGATACAGATAACACTTACCAGAGATAGAAAAGCTGACAAGGAATTAGAATGCGTAAAAATTCCTTTCACTCTTCCTCCCCACACAATGCTTATCTTTTGCAATGTCCATATGTTAAAAATAGGAAAATATCCGAATATCTTCTGACATAAAGCAATAATTATGTTAAAAACCCAGACAAAAATCCATAACTTCAAGAAAAAAAACAATTTATCCTTTGTATCAATGAAATAAATACCAATTACCAAATATATAATGTTTGAAAATATTAAAAATGTATAAATTAAAGAGAAATCTTTATTTTTTGCACATAAAGTAGAAAGCCCCCCCCAGATACCGTATAAAATTAACAGTGCCACAACTTTGGAATGTTTGAGCTTATTTCCTGTTAGAAGCAAAGAAATAAAAAAAAGAAAGAATATAGGTGTCAAAAAATCGGAAATATAAATTTGAAGTGGAATGTTATAAGGTTTTATCCAAATACGTATTGAAAAAGTCAAAATGAAAGGTAAAGAATAAAGAAAAAAATATACAGGATTAAATGAGAATAATAAAATAAGAATATAAAATAAAAATAAATGAAATCTGATTATATCCTTTGGACTTTGTTCCAATGTGATTATTTTTATATAAAAAAGATAAGTAAGGAAAAACAATAAATAGAAAAAAAATTCTCTTTTACTTAAGGTAAATTTTTTGACCATATGTATGAACTATTCCGATACTTGCATGTTACGGACTCTTTTTGACAAAATTTTTGCAATTTCCAATATCAACCTTGCTGCTGCTTTCGGACTTTCTTCTATTAAATCCTCAAATGCTCTGTGAGAAAAAAGCATTAATTCAGAGTCTTCAATAGCCCTGCATGTCGCGCTTCTCGTTGTTTCCTCTATCAAAGCCATTTCTCCTACAAAATCACCCGGTCCGAAGACCGCAAGCACTACCTCTTCATCGTTCCTATTTCTCTTATATACTTCCAATTTTCCACTCTTCACAAGATATAAATACCTTCCTGTATCTCCCTCAAAAAATATTACCCTTCCCTTTTTAAATTCCCTCACATTTATATAATGAGCAATCTCTTTTAAAACATCTTCGGGAAGGCTTTTAAATAATTTATTCTTTTTTAAAGCTCTTATTATTTCTTCAACCATAATATTATTCCTCCTGTTATTATTAAAATTAAAGCGAGAATTTGAGCCACCGTTAAAAACGGAATAAAAGAAGGAGTTGTTAATCTTAAAAATTCTATCAAAAATCTCTCAGTGCCTGCGAGTATTAAATAAAGTGCAAATAATTTACCCTCCCCCATTTTTTTTCTTAAGGACCATAAAATTAAAAATATTATAAGCAGTATAAAAAATTCATATAACTGTGTCGGGTGGACTTTGACTAAGGCATCCGGCGGTCCTTGAAGTTTTAACCACGGAAAATACTCCTGCATCGTTTTTACATAAGTAGGGGGAGCACCCTTCGGAAATGCCATTGCCCAAGGCAAATCAGTAGGTTTTCCATAATCATCACCGACAAGAAAACACCCTATCCTACCTATTCCTTGACCTATAGCAAGGGAAGGAGAAAGAGCATCCCCCACTTTCAAAATCGGATGTTTTTTTATTAAAAGATACAACCATATCAAAAAAACCGCCAATAAAAAACCACCGTAAAAAGTAAAACCTCCCCTTTCAAATAAACTTCCTAAGGGGTTTGATACAAAATCCCTGAGGGAAACATTCTCAAAAATGTAAAGAATTTTAGCACCTGCAATTCCACCGATTAAAGCAATAAAGAAAATCTTATTAAAAACTTTCTTGTCCATTTTCTTTCTATTCCATTCCTTTTCAGCCAAATAGGTTGCAACCAAAAAGGCAAAAGCAACCATTACTCCGAAGGAGGAAATTACGAATCCGTCTATTCTTAAAAAGTCAGGACACATAGGCTTTTATAGTTTTAATTGAAGCATACACAAAATCCCTGAATATGGGATGAGGATTTAAGGGTCTTGATTTGAATTCGGGATGAAATTGAACACCTATGAAAAAGGGATGATCTCTGAACTCCATTATCTCCGCAAGGTAACCATCAGGAGATTCACCGCTTATTATCATTCCGTTTCTTTCAAAGAGTTCCCGATATTCAGGGTTAAACTCATATCTGTGCCTGTGCCTTTCATAAATTAACTCGGTTTCATAAATTTTATAAGCAAGGGAATCCCTCTTTATTTTACAGGGATAAGCGCCCCTTCTTAAAGTTCCTCCGAAATATTTTATATCCTTTTTCTCAGGAAGGATGGTTATAACAGGATGAGGTGTTTCAGGGTCAAATTCCGTGCTGTGAGCATCTTTAAGTCCCAAGACATTCCTTGCAAATTCTATTGCTGCAACCTGCATTCCGAGACAGATTCCGAAATAGGGAATTTTATTTTCCCTTGCATATTTAACCGCTTTTATCTTTCCCTCAGTTCCTCTTTGTCCGAATCCGCCCGGAACAAGAATTCCGTTAACTCCTGCCAGTAATTATTCAGGGTCTTCTTTTTCAAGGTCTTCCGCCTCAATCCATCTCAGATTTACCTTTACTTTATGAAATGCTCCCGCATGAACAAATGCCTCAATTATACTTTTATATGCATCCCTCAAATGGGTGTATTTACCGCATATGGCAATTTCAACTTCATCGTCCGGGCTCAAAATCCCTTTTAAGAATTCATTCCATTCTTTTAAATCAGGCTCTTTGTCCTCTATTTTGAAATGTCCCAGAATTTTCTCGTCAAGTTTCTGATTTCTTAAATTAATGGGAACCTCGTATATTGTCCTTACATCAATTGCTTCAATTACATTATCAGGCGGTAGGTTGGCAAAGAGTGCTATTTTATTTCTTGCACTGCGTGTCAAAGGTCTATCAACCCTGCATACAACAAAGTCCGGCTGAATTCCTATTTCCCTTAATTTCATTACAGAATGCTGGGTTGGCTTTGTCTTTAATTCCCCTGCGGTTTTTATAAAGGGAACAAGTGTTAAATGAATAAAAACCGTATTTTCAAATCCCTCTTCAAGTCTTATCTGCCTTATTGCTTCAAGAAAAGGCAAACTTTCAATATCACCCACCGTTCCCCCCACTTCTACAATAACAAAATCCGCATCAAATTTTTCTCCGACTTCCCTTATTCTTTTTTTAATCTCATCCGTTATATGAGGAATAATTTGAACGGTTGCTCCGAGATAATCACCCCTTCTTTCTTTTTCTATAACGGTTCCTTAAACCTGACCCGTGGTGACATTGTTGATTTTTGCCATATCCTGGTTAAGGAATCTTTCGTAATGCCCCAGGTCCAGGTCGGTCTCTGCTCCGTCTTCTGTAACATAAACTTCACCATGCTGATAAGGATTCATTGTTCCGGGGTCAACATTTATATACGGGTCAAGTTTCTGAACGGTCACCTTGAAATTTCTCGATTTTAATAAAAAGGCAATTGAGGCGGTTGCTACCCCTTTCCCCAAGGAAGATACAACTCCACCGGTTATAAATATGTATTTTCTCTTTTTCATGAAAATTTGAATCTTAATTATAAATTAAATTGTTTTTTTAAGTAAAAGATTCCTCAGTTCTTTATTTAATAATAGGTAAAGAAAAGATAAAAAGTAGGCAGATATAAAAATAGAAATAAAATTTAAAATACTTTTTTCACTAAAAATAAATGACAACCGGTTCAGGATAAAAAAGATGAAGAAATTATATCCTACAAAAGGAAGGAGAAATTTTGAAGACAGTAAAAAGTTCAATTTTTTTCTTACCAAAAATAAAGAAGATAAGGCAAGAAAAGTTAAAGAACTTGCGGTTGCAAGTGCTGCTCCCTTGGTACTGAAGAAAGGAATTAAAAGATAATTCAATATTATATTTAACAAAAAGGCAAAGAAAACGAACTTTGCCCATAGTTTTTGATGTCCGGACATTGTAAGAGAAAGTGCAAAAGGTGATTGAAAAGCCATCAGAATTTGAGCTGTTCCCAATAATTTGAGGGTCAGAAATTCCCTTGAAAATTCAGGGAGAAAAATAAGTCCGAGAATATAATCCCCTTTTAAATAAAATACATATAAAAGGGGAAGGGAAAAAAGAAGCGAAGAAAGGAGTGTTTTATGAAAGTATTGGGATAAAATTTCTTTATTATTTGTGTGGATCGCCTTTGCACAAATGGGGGAAAATACCGGAGAAAAAGTCCAGGGAAACATAAGCAAAAATTCGGATGTACGTGCGGCTGCATTGTAATACCCCACATCCTTGGCTGTTTTAAAAAAACCCAGCATTATCACATCAACCCACCTCATTGCTTCTCCTGAAAGTTCGGCAAAAAAAATCGGGAGATTAAAAGCAAGAAAGGTAAAAATAATTCTTTTATCAAAACCCGATAATTTAAATCCCTTTAAATTTTTGATAATTACCGAGAAAAAAATTGAAGCGGTTAAAACTGCGGATAAAGAATAAGAAAAAGGGATTGCAAGAAGATTTTTTAAAGAAAAAAACAAAATAATTAAAAGTATAAATTGAAAGGTCGGTCTCAAAATTCTTACAAACATATTAAAAAATTTCATTGATTCAAACCCCCTTGTTGCCCACGCCCATCCGTCGGTTAGAAGATAAAAAGGAAAACCCAGAGAAAAACCCCATAAAAAGATGTAAAGATATTCTTTTTTAAAAATCTTTTCGGAGACAAAAAAGCTGTTTTTGAAGATTATAAAAGAAATTAAGGTTCCTGTAATTAAAAAAAAATAAAATAAAAATTTAAAAAATTCACCTATCTTATCATGGTCTTTTTGCGTTCTGAATTTGGTTACAAAATAAACACTTCCTTTTTCAGAACCGAGTAATCCCACTTTTGTAGAAATTCTGAAAATTGAGTTAGTTAAGGCAAAAAGACCGTAAAATGAAGGACCGAAGAGCTTTACTATTAAAAGGTGATATACATAATTTATAATTTTCTGATAAAGTGCTCCTGAAAAGTTCCATAAAGAGCCTTCCCAGAATTTTTGGGTTTTAAGCATATCCCAGGTCTTTTAATTTCTTTAATATGCTATCTTTTTCTTTTTCCGAATACTCTCCTTCTGTTTTTTTTAGAGGAAGTTTCATTTCAATCTTTCTTGGGGTATCGGGATATGTAATAAATGACGGAGGTGTTCCATCCATATAAGCGGGAATTCTATATCCCAAGTATGCTAAGAAGAAAGGAGCAAAATCTTGTAGTCTGATTTTTCTCTCCATTTTACCTTTTTTATTTAATCTTTTACCAAAGAAAAGGAAAATACCGTTCCTTTCGTGATTCCCTTTGCCCCATGTAGAAGGTATCTCTTCAAAAATAGTATCCGAAGTAAAAGAAGACGAAAACTCAAATCCTTCGGCTAATTCCAGAAGAATGTGGGGCAAGCTATATATAAATGGTCCCTCATAAATCTCTTCTCTTAAAACAACATTTCTTACAACTTTTTTTCCTTGAAATGTCAAAGATTGCAATGCTTTCACAATTTCTTTTTTTATTTTCAGTTTTCTTTCTTCTCCCACTTTTTCATTTAAAAAAATCCCGTAACTCGAACTCGGGGGAATAATTATTTCTTTATTTTCTACTATTTCCTTTTTCTTAATCTTTCTTTCCATTTTGTTCTTCCATTGAAAAAATATCTTTCTGGATATAAAAGTAAACAAATGTTTCTGAAAAAAAGGAGATCTGTAAATTTTTTTAATTTTTCTTATTAAAGGATTCAAGGTTTGTCTATTTAAGATACCGATTTCTTGCAAAAACGGAATAATATGAAAATAGTGAGTTGTTGCCATAAATCCATGATCTGATAAAATTATAAATACATCATCTTTTTTTATTTCCTTCACCCAATCCTCTATTGTATTGTCTATTTTTTTAAAAATTTCAATTATTAAATATCCGTATTCTTTCCATTCTTTATCAGAAAAATGAGGATGTGTTTCATCAAGAAGAGAGTAAAAATAATGAGAAAAAGCATCCGGGATTTGAAAAATCTGAATATAAATGGCAGGCTCATATTTTTTTATCAAAAACTTCCTTATCTTTTCTCTTAATTCAATCACATACAATACTTTTTTTAGAAATCTTTTATTTTTGCTTGCTATTTTAAAGTAAGGGTCAGTTTCATATTTACCGAACTTTTCTATTTCTTTTTGTAAACTTTCAGGAAAGGTGTAATTATCCTCTGCTTCAGGAGACATGAAACCTGAGATTAAAAAACCATTTACTTTGGGAGGCGGATAAGTCATCGGCAAATTCACAATTCCTATCTTATGATGCTTTATATGATACCAAAAAGGTTCTATTTTTATATCATTGTATCCCTGTGGAATAAAATTGAAATCTTCATCAAGTTTGTAAAAATCGGCTATTCCGTGCTTACCGGGATTACAACCCGTCATGAAGGTCACCCACGCAGGTGCAGAAACAGGAGGAATCACAGACTCTAATACCCCCCATGCAGATTCTTTTCTTAGCTTCTCTAAAAAGGGCATTGCCCCCATTTTTATAAATCTGTTCAATACCCTCCATGAAGCCCCGTCAAGCCCCATCACAAATATTCTTCCCATTTTTACTCTCCTATATATCTTGATATCAACGACTTAACCCTTTTCTGATTTATTCCCTCAGCCTTTATAAATAACTTACCATCCCTGAAAAGTCTCATCTCCATATTTTCTTTCCTTAAACTTATAAAATACTCATTACCCGAAAAAACCCCTTCTTTTCTCCATTTTTTTTCTATCTCATCCATATCAAAATTCTCCAGTTTCAACATTACCTGTTTTTCAGAACAAAATGTAATGAGTTTTTCTTCCTTTTTATCCAAAAATTCAAATTTTTCTTTTACACATAAAGCACAGTTCTCTCTCCTTTTTATCTCAAATTTTTTTATAGAATAATTATCCGAAAAATCAATATAAATAATCTTACCCTTATATTCTTTTTTATTTAAGAGATATTTGAAAATTAAATCACTCTGGATCGATGCAACAATTTTTGCGATTACGGGATTTATTCCGTGTGTTTCACATGTCTCAAGACGCCCTTTCTTGGGTATTTCCGGGAAAAGACATCTATAACATCTTCCCTCCCAGGGTTTAAAAAAAGCAACCTCGCCCCTTTCCGAAACACATGCTCCATGAACCCATGGAATTTTCCCTTTAAAAGAAACCTCATTTATAAGAAATCTTGTCTCAAGATTATCAACCGCATCAATTATTAAATTGAAATTGTTAAAATTAAATTTCTTTACAAAATCCGAAGAAAAATTCTCAAAATATGTCTCAATATTTAATTCTTTATCAATTTTTTCTAAATTTCTTTTTAAAGCATAAACCTTCGGTATGTTTTCTTGTGCGTCCTTTTCTTTATAAATCGGAGAAGTTAAAAGATCAGAACATTCCACAAAATCCCTGTCAATTACCGTTATATTTTTAATTCCTCCTCTTATCAGAATATCAATTATATTGGAACCCAAAGCACCCGCACCGATTAAAAGCACTTTTTTATCTTTTAAATTCTCAAAATTTCTTTTAACCCAATCTATGGGTAAAAATCTGGAATATCTCTCTTTTATCATTTAAAAAGCACAATCGGAATCTGTGCCCAGACCTCCCCTTTAACTTTTAATACGATAAGATAAACCCCGGGTTTTTGAATTTTACCCTCTCTATCCCTTCCATCCCATGATACAATTAAATTATTACCACTGGTTATAATCTCGAGCTCCTTAATCTTTTTACCGGTTAAACTGAAAACAAAACCGGAAATGTTATTTAAATCAGAAACATCCTTTATCTCTATTTCCAATTTCTCCCTCTCGGGATTAAAAAATTTTTTAACCCTTGAGATTTTTAAATTCTCTTCCTTTTCTTGCAGTTCTTCTATTCTTGTGATTGCTTTAATATTTACCCCTTGGTCCCACTTTCCATCCCCGTCTTGATCTACCGGAATAATAAAGACAGGAAAATAATCTTTTCTCTCTTTCGGGAAGGATAAAAATAATGAATCATTTTCATTTTTGAGCCCGAGCCATAAAAATATTATTTTTGAGTCTTTATAAATTTCCTGTAAAACCTTTATCTTGATCAAAAATATTGAATCCACAGTATCAACATTAATTTTTATCTCATCGGTGGTGACTACAAATGTTTTTAAAGGATCAAGTTTTGCAAAATGATTTAAAGGACGGGAAAAGGGCTTGTCAAGATTCTCCATAGGAAAATACTTTCCTCCGGTGTCTTCCACTCCTGTTGCAAAAAGAACTTTACCGATTCGGTCTGTTTTTAAACTCACATATAAATATGAAGTATCCCAATCCACAAAAAGTTCACAATTTTTATACGAATAAATAAGGGTCTTTTCCGGGTTCAAGAGGGAAAGTAATAAAAATAAGATTTCCATATGAATGATTATAGAGTATATAATATTAAAAGTGCAATATTATATTTTTTCAGATTTCCACCTCGGTTTTTCCGAAGACAGGGATAAAAAAATTTTTAATAATTTTTTCAAATTATTGGAAAAACTGCCTGAAAAAAGTACCATTGTTTTCTTAGGTGATATTTTTGATTTCTGGTTCGAATACGGGACGGTGATTCCTAAGGAAAATTTTTTATTTGTTTCAGAACTTTACAAATTTAAGGATAAATTTGAATTTCTTTACTTCTGCGGGAATCACGACTTCTGGATGAGAAATTTCATTCCTCAATTTAAAATGAGAGTTTTCCAAAGGGAGAGGATAATCAGGGTGGGAAACAAGAAAGTTTTACTTGCTCACGGAGATTTTTATTATTACACAGACCCTTTCGGAACTTTCTTTAATTTTTTTATAAGAACAGATTTTGTAAGGGTTCTTTTTTCCATTCTTCATCCTGATATAGGAATAAAACTTGCAAAAACTCTTTCAAAGTTTTCAAGAAATAATTCTGAAAAAAGAAGTGTTCCGGAAAACATACCGCCCAGGGCACAGAAATTCTTTGAAAAAGGAGGAGATATCTGCATTTTGGGACATTTCCATAAACCGATATTTATCGAAGAAAAAGGGAAAATTTATGTCAACACGGGTGAATTTCCTTCGGATGAAACATATATTTATCTTGATGAAAAGAGAATAACACTTTATAAAAATGAAGAGATAATAAAAGAGAAGATTTTTTAGTTTATAATTACTCTTTATGTCTGTAATAAAAGTAAAAAATCTTCACAAGATATACAGAAGACCCCTAAAGGAAAAGGGATTAAA
>JAJRUZ010000023.1 GCA_024277525.1 Caldifarciminota bacterium
AAGGAATGAAATACAAAAAAGCACTCATAGCTACCGCCAATAAGCTCCTGTCTGTAATATTCGCCCTTGTTAAATACAACACTACCTTCCATGACCTCCCTCCAACCAATTTTGTTCCAAATTATTCATAGTTGACTCCTGTTTTGAATTTAAAAAATTTCTTCTTTTTCTTCTTTTCAATATAATAATTAACAAGTTCCATTTTTTCTTTTTTATCCCTTTCCCGCATTTTTAAATCAATTTCCCTATCAAAATATTTCCTTCCTTCAATCCATGTTTGAAGCACCTTACTGAAAGGGGATAATGGATATGAGTCCCATATTACAAAGTCTGCTTCTTTACCCTCTTCAAGTGAACCTACATATTTATCTATTCCTAATTGGATTGCAGGATATATGGTTATGAGTTTTATTGCTTCTTCAGGAGATAAATTTCCGTATTTTATTGTTTTTTCTGCTTCTGTATTCAATCTTCTTGCAAGCACACTGAAATCAGAATGTAAAGATGTAATAACTCCTACTCTGTTCATTAATGCCGCACCGTAAGGAATTGCATCATAGGCTTCAAATTTATATGCCCACCAATCGGAAAAAGTAGTTGCGGTAAAGCCTGCTTCTTTTATTTTATCAGCAATCTTATAGCCTTCAAGTGTATGTTGGAAACTCACATTTTTTATTCCGAATTCTTTCGCAAGTTCTATAAACATCAGAATTTCATCCTGCCTGTATGCATGAACCCATGCGTATCTCCTATTCTTTAAAACTTCAAGTATTGCATCCAATTCAAGATTCTTTCTAACAGGTATTTTAGATGTCATTTTTTCCCTTTCATAATCAAGTGCTGCAAGAAATCTATCTCTTATAATTTCTCTTACTCCCATTCTTGTTTTAGGGTATCTTTTACTTCCTATATCCCAGTTTGATTGTTTCGGATTTTCTCCAAGAGCAAATTTAAGTAAAGGCTTTGCTTTTTTATAAATGAGATCTTCCGGATTCTTAACTCCCCATCTGTGCTTTATAACTATACATTGTCCACCGATCGGATTGGGTGAACCGTGAAGTATTGCAGAAGTTGTTACACCGCCTGAAAGTTCCCTGTATATGTCAATATCATAAGGATTAAGCACATCCTCTATCCTTACTTCTGATGTAATTGCATCCCCTGTTTCTGCTATACCCCCTGAAACAGCTATATGAGAGTGAGGATCTATAATTCCCGGAGTAACATGTTTCCCCTGTGCATCAATAATTACCGCCTCAGAAGGTGCCTTTATATTCTTTGCAATTTTTACTATTTTACCTTCTTTTATAAGCATATCATAATTTTTTAGAATACCCTTTTTACTTGCTGTCCATAATACGGCATTTTTTATTAAAATATATTTCGGTCTTTCGGGCAACCTTTCATACCCGAAAGCACCGGGAGGGAATTTAAGTTCGGGTAATGGGTATTTTCCCGGGAGATATTCTTTACCTTTTTCTTCCTCTGCAACACCCCCTTCATATCTTGCATAAAACTCAAATTCTTCTCCGTCCGGAAGTAATCCCTTACCTTTTATCTCATTTTTCCTTATCTGCCCTGTTAGGTTTATAAATCCCTTGTATCCTATTTGTTCTCCCTTAAAAACAATTATCAAATGATTAAATTCTCTCTTAATTTTATATATCCTTATCTTCTTTTCATTAAACACTAAATTTCCGTTCAATTTTTCATCTTTACCTCTTATTTCCATTTTTCCTTCTATCTTTTTATTTTTTAACCTCAGCAAAACCTTCCATTTGCCTTTTATTTCTCTTTTTTCTTCTTTTAAGATTATTCTCTTTCCGTCCACAAAGACTTCATATATTTGGGTTCCTTTATTAAAGATTTTTCCGTCTGTAATCAAAAGATGGGCAAATTTCCCTTTTTCAATTGAACCCAGTTTATCATACACAGAAAAAAGTTTTGCAGGTATCTCTGTTAATGCTTTTAAGGCATAACCTTCAGGCAACCCCCTTTTTATCGCTTCCCTCAAATTGTCATAGAATTCGGAGGGGTCTTTCAAACCGTAGGTGGTTAAAGCAAAATCAATCTTATTTTTATATAAAAGATAAGGATTAAAAGGAGCATATTTAAAATGCTCCAAATCTTCAAGATTTACATCAATTGCCTCTTCGGGTGTTTCAAATTTGAGGTCCTTCGGATAATTAATCGGTAAAATTAAAGGATTTTTGAGGTTTTTCAGGGCTTCAATCTGTCTGTATTCATACCCTGAACCTAAAATAACAAAATCAAGATTAAATTCCTTTGCAATTTTTTTAACCCTGTATATATCAATATCATTTTTTGTTTCAAATATAATTTTCTTTTTACCTTCCATGAAAGGTTCAAGGTCTTTTAGATTGGAAATAAATTCCGGCTTTTTTATATTCTTATTTTTTTCATAATATTCCCATACTCTTTTATGCCATATTGCATCATAAAAAACCTGTCTTATAAGTGCTATTGCTCCCATAAGAGAATTGGGATATTCTTCATCAGTTGAGTTGTATTCAAAACCGATATGTTCAAATATTTCTTTTTTAATAAGTGTAAGTGTCGGTTTATCTTTTCTCAGAGAAAAGAGGGCACTTTTGCCTTTAAAAATACCTTTTTGAGGAACAAAAAGAGCGGATGTAAACCCGAGTTTTAAATATTCATTAATCAATTTTTCATCAGGATAATATTCTTCCACAATATCCTTCTGAGGATTAATCTTTTCATTCCAGTAATGAGTTCCTTTTTTCTGTTTTTTGTTTTTAAATTTTTCATAAGGAGCTCCCGGAGTTTTTTGTTTATTACTTTTGAAAACGAGATACGGCTCAATAAATCCCGGATACACCCATTTTCCTTTCAAATCAATAATATAGGCATCAGCCGGTATTTTTATGTTTTTTCCGACATTTTCTATGATTCCATCCCTTATAATAATTATTCCGTTTTTTATCATTTTGGACGAATTTTGAACAATATTTGCATTGATAAGGGCATAGACCTCTGGAGGATTTTTCCTTAATCCGAAACTCGGACCGATCTGGGTATGTAGATATAAAGAAAAAATAGCGGTTATCAGTTTAATTTTAAAAACCATCATTTTCATCCTCCATTAATTTAAAAATGACGACCGAATTTGATTAAAAGTTCGCAAAAGATAAAATCAAATTTTTTCCCTTTTAATTATATCCAGTCCTCCTTTTTTAAGAACTACCAAATAACCGAGAAAAAGAACAAATATGAAAATAAGAGCCTCAAACATACCGAAAAGTCCGTATTTCTTTGCAGAAATTGTCCAGGGAAAGAGAATTATAGCCTCTATATCAAAGAGCAAAAATAAAAGCAAAATCGGAAAGATTCTTATTCCGTATCTTTTATAAGCAGTGTCTTTGAATAACATCCCGCTTTCATAAGGTTCAAGTTTTTCTTCTGTCTTTTTGTATCTGAATAATCTGTTTTTTATATAAGATGAAAAGAACTGGATAACAAAAAGGAATCCGAATGTAATCAGAGAAAAAAGCAGAAAATAGAGGTATGCTTTCATTCTCTTAAAAATTCTGCTAAAACATAAGGTAAAATTCCTCCGTATTTTATATATTCGAGTTCAATCCAGGTATCTGCTCTTAAGATTGCATTAAATTGCTTTTCATAACCCTTTCCTTTTGCAATGACCTTCACTTTTTTTCCGGGTTTTAAATCGTTTTCAAATCCTTCTATAAAGTATTCTTCGTCACCTTTTAATCCTAATTTTTCCGCATTTTCTCCCTCTTCAAACTGGAGCGGGATAACCCCCATCTGGACGAGATTTGCTCTGTGTATTCTTTCAAAACTCTCTGCCAACACGACTTTTATTCCAAGAAGTTTTGTTCCTTTTGCTGCCCAATCCCTTGAAGAACCGCTTCCGTATTCCTTTCCGCCGATGACCAAAAGCGGAACGCCTTCTTTCATATACTCCATAGCAGCATCGTAAATTGTCATAATTTCTCCTTCCGGAAATTTACGGGTGAATCCTCCTTCTTTATCAGGAACAAGTTTATTTTTTAACCTTACATTTCCGAATGTTCCCCTTATCATCACCTCGTGATTACCTCTTCTTGAGCCGAAGGTGTTAAAATCAAGGGGTTTTATACCTTTTGAAATTAAGTATTTTCCAGCAGGAGAGTCTTCCGGGATTTTACCTGCCGGTGATATATGATCGGTTGTAATAGAATCTCCGAGCAATGCAATGCATCTTGCATTTTTAATATCTTTAATAGGCTCGGGTTCTTTTTTAAATTCTTCAAAAAACGGAGGTTCTTTTATATAGGTTGAAGAAGGATCAAATTCAAATAAATCACCGGTAGGAGCGGAAAGTTTTTTCCAGTTTTCATCTCCTTTGTAAATTTCCGAATAAATTTTTTCATAATGTTCCCTTGAAAGAAATTTTTTAATATATTCTTTTATCTCTTCTTCCGAAGGCCATACATCTTTCAAAAATACGGGTTTTCCGTTAGGATCGATGCCCAGGGGTTCATTATAAGGATCATAATTAATTTTTCCCTTTATAGCAAAAGCAACAACAAGAGGAGGGCTCATTAAAAAGTTCATCTTAACAAGCGGATGAATCCTTGCCTCAAAGTTTCGATTTCCTGACAGTACCGAAGCAACGATAAGTTCATTTTCTTTAATTGCTTTTTCAACATATTGTGGAAGGGGACCGGAATTTCCGATACATGTAGTGCATCCGAATCCCACAACAAAAAATCCGAGTGCTTCAAGATAAGAAATAAGCCCTGATTTTTCAAGATACTCTTTTACAACCTTTGAACCCGGAGCAAGGCTTGTTTTTACATAGGGTTTTACCCTCAGACCCCTTTCAATTGCCTTCTTTGCAACAAGACCTGCTGTAAATAATAAATAAGGATTTGATGTATTCGTGCAACTTGTGATGGATGCTATCACTATTGAACCGTCCGAAATTTCATATTCCGCACTATTAATTCTGATTTGAGCACATTTGAAAGGTTCAGAACCTTCAATTTCCATTTTAAATTCTTTTTTAAGAATTTCCTTTATTTTTGTATTCAATACATCAAGGGAGATTCTGTCTTGTGGTCTTTTCGGTCCTGCTGTTGCAGGCACAACTTTTTCCATATTTATTTCCACAACTTCTGTATAAACAGGTTCTTCTTCATAACTATTGAACAGCATCTGTTCTTTTGTGTATTTTTCCACCCTTTCAATAGTCTCCTCGCTTCTTGCGGTTTCATATAGATATTCCAGGGTTTTTTCATCTACAGGAAAGAATCCGCATGTTGAACCGTATTCAGGAGACATATTTGAAACGGTTGCTCTATCCGGGACACTGAGATTTTTGACACCCTCTCCGAAATATTCAACAAATTTACCGACCACTTTTTTCTCTCTCAGTTTCTGAGTTATGTAAAGTACGAGATCAGTCGGGGTTGTTCCTTCTTTGAGTTCCCCTTTTAATTTAACGCCTATAACTTCCGGAATTTTCAAATAAATAGGCTCTCCGAGCATTACTGCTTCTGCTTCGATTCCTCCAACACCCCATCCCAGAACCCCTATTCCGTTAATCATGGTAGTATGAGAATCCGTCCCTATGAGTGTATCAGGTATCAGAAATTCTTTACCTTCAATTTCTTTTATATTTACAATCTGTGCAAGATACTCCAGATTAACCTGATGTATTATTCCTTTTGCAGGTGGAACAACCTTAAAGTTTTCAAAGGCATTTTGAGCCCATTTTAAAAGCAAGTATCTTTCGCTGTTCCTTTCAAATTCCTTTTGAATGTTGAACCTCAATGCATACTCGGTACCGAAATAGTCAACCTGGACAGAATGGTCTATGATGAGATGACAGGGAATTTTCGGGTTTACCTTACTCGGATTTCCTCCGAGTTTTTTCATTGCGTTTCTCATTGCAGCAAGGTCAACAACAGCAGGGACTCCTGTAAAATCCTGTAAAATAACTCTTGAAGGGAAATAAGGAAGTTCAACCGGTTCAAATTTTCCGTTCCAGTTTTTGAATTTCAGAATGACATCTTCCTTTATTTCCTTTCCATCAAAATTTCTTATGAAATTTTCCAGCAGGATTCTTATTGTAAAAGGGAGCTTTTCAACAGGAATACCGTATTTTTCCTTTAATTCCTTCAATGAAAAATAATGATAAATTTTTTCCCTTATTTTTAATTCCTTTAATGTTTCTTTTAATCCTTTCATAGTGTTTTAATTTTAAGATAACACTTGAATAATTTAAAAAAAATCCGTATAATTTGGTATGAAACTTAAAAAGAAGAAAAAAATTACAAAAAAGGAATTGAAGAGGGATCCCTTTGTGGAGTTTGTTGAGAAAACTTACGAGAGGATTAAGGAAAAACCACGTGAATATATCGGGAGTATTTTAATAGGTGTTGCAATTGTGGTTCTTGTTCTTGTTTTGAAGGGAGGGGGAGAGAAGGATTTTCCCCTTGCAAGGGAGATGTGGTATCATGCGGTAAGCCTTATGCAAGCACAAAAAATGAAGGAAGCAACACAAGTATTGCAAAATTTATCCGTAAGATTCCCGACTTCTCCTGAAGGAAAAAGGGCTTTATATTACCTTGCAAATTTTGCATTTTTTCAGGGTGATTATGTGACAGCAAAAACGAGATATGAAGCATACTTGGCAAGAAAGCCAAAGGATCCCCTTTTAAAAGCAGCAGCAAAAGAAGCACTCGGTGTCATTGATTTTATAATGGGGAATCCTGAACTCGGAAAAAAGAAAATCAAGGAAGCATTTAAGGAAACACCATATAAATCTTTTAAAAGTTATTTTGCCCTTCATCTTATAAAACTTTTGATTCAAAAAGAAAGATACAGGGAAGCATATGATTTTTTAAAATCTGTTAAAGAAGATATCATGCCGGAGTTTGCCCAGGATGTCTTAAAGATTGAAACATTTTTAAAAGGTGCATTAGAATTATAAATATGGAAAAAACAAAAAAATTGAAAAAACAGCCGGAAAGACACATTTATGCCTCTTTTTCTTATATTCCTTTTTTAAATTTCCTTCCCCTATTTGATAAGGAAGCAGGAGACTTTGTTCATTTTCATGCAAAACAGGGTTTTTTAATTTTTGTAATAGAATTCATAGGTTTTTTACTTTTTATTTCTTTTTATCTGCTTGTGGGAATGTTTCCTATAATAAGGTATATATTTGTTAATTTCTTTTTTGCCTTTTATATCCTGTGTATTGCTATTCTCATTGTCTTAGGGATGTATGGAGCTCTCACGGGTAAGGCTTTTGAAATTCCCTTTCTCGGAGAGATTGCGAAGAAGATAAACATTTAAAAAGGAGGAAAAATTGTTAGGAGAATCATATTTTGACAGGTTTACACAGAGGGCAAGAAAGACATTTCAAATTGCAAGGGATGAAGCTTTGCGTCTTGCCCATTCAGAGGTAGGTACAGAACATCTTCTACTTGCTCTTTTAAAAATGACCGATTGTGTTGCTGCAATGGTTTTATCCCATCTTGATGTTGATTTTGGTTTATTAAGGGAAAAGATTGAAACAGCTCATCCTCCGGGGAATTACATAAATCCGGCACAGGATCTTCCCTTAAGTCCGAGTTTAAGAAGGGCAATTCAATATGCAGCAGAAGAAGCCAGGAAACTCGGACATAATCACATAGGAACAGAACATCTTCTTTTGGGAATTATGAGGGAGAAAAGGGGACTCGGAGCAAGGATACTGGAACAGATGGGACTTGATTTTGAACTTGTTTTAGATGAAACATTAAGAATTTTATCAAGTATTGAAGAACCCCAACCCACTCACAGACCTCAAAGGGGTATGGGATTTAAAAGAAGTAAATTAATTGAGCAGTTTGCCACGGATTTAACCTTACTTGCGCGTGAAAATAAACTTGATCCTGTAATCGGAAGAGAGGTTGAAATTGAAAGGGTAATGCAGATTTTATCAAGAAGAAAAAAGAATAATCCTGTATTAATAGGAGAGCCAGGAGTAGGAAAAACCGCAATAGTTGAGGGACTCGCTCAGAGAATTGTAAGAGGTGAGGTTCCTGAATCCTTACTTGATAAAAGGATTCTGGCTCTTGACCTGGCGGCAATAGTTGCGGGAACAAAATATCGTGGACAATTTGAAGAAAGATTAAAAGCAATTTTAAATGAGGTAGTTTCAAGTAAAAACATAATTCTTTTCATTGATGAATTGCATACCCTTGTTGGAGCAGGAGCTGCGGAAGGTGCTATTGATGCCTCAAACATATTGAAGCCTGCGCTGGCAAGAGGTGAAATTCAATGCATAGGTGCAACAACCATGGAGGAATACAGAAAATATATTGAAAGAGACGGAGCATTGGAAAGAAGATTCCAGCCTATAATAGTTGAGCCTCCGACTGTTGATGAAACGATTAAAATACTGAGGGGTTTAAGGGAGAAGTATGAAAATTATCACGGAGTGAGATACACGGAAGAGGCAATTGAAGCAGCAGCCCGGCTTGCGGACAGGTATATATCGGACAGATTTTTGCCTGATAAGGCAATTGATGTAATTGATGAAGCAGGAGCAAAGGTAAAGTTGATGTCAGGTTTTCATGATGATGTAATTGAAAAATATAAAGAAGAAATTGAAAGATTAAAAATTGAAAAAAACAGAGCTGTTATGGAACAGCAATATGAGAAAGCAGCAAAGATAAGGGATGAGATAATGAGATTAAAACAACTTATGGATCAGAGGAAGGAAGAGTTAAGGAGGAAAAGGGAAAAACCCAAAGTTACAGCTGAGGACATAGCCTATGTTGTCTCAAGATGGACAGGAATTCCCTTAACAAAGATTGAGGAGGAAGAGCAGGCAAGACTGTTAAGAATGGAAGAAGAACTTAGAAAGAAGGTGGTGGGGCAGGATGAACCCATAGCTTTGATATCGAGGGCGATAAGAAGGTCAAGAGCAGGTATTAAGGACCCGCGAAGACCGATCGGTTCTTTCATTTTCCTTGGTCCGACGGGTGTCGGAAAGACTCATCTTGCAAAGGTTCTTGCTGAATTTTTATTCGGTGACGAAAACGCACTTATAAGAATAGATATGTCGGAATACATGGAAAAGTTTAATGTATCCAAGTTGATCGGAGCACCTCCCGGATATGTGGGATATGAAGAAGGGGGTCAACTAACCGAAAGAGTGAGAAGAAAGCCTTATTCTGTTGTTTTATTTGATGAATTTGAAAAGGCTCATCCGGATGTTTTCAATATTTTGCTTCAGATTCTTGAAGACGGTGTTTTGACCGACAGTTTCGGAAGAAGGGTTAATTTTAAAAACACGGTTATAATTTTGACAAGTAATATTGGAACTAAATTTTTGAAAAGCCATCATGGACTCGGATTTCATAAAGAAACAGATGAAGAATTTGATTTTGAGGCAATGAGGAAATTCCTTCTTGATCAAGTCAGGGAACTTTTGCCACCTGAATTTCTGAACAGAATTGATGAAATAATTGTATTCAGACCGCTTTCCAAAAGTGATTCTTTAAAAATTTCGGAAATTCTTTTAAATGAACTTGCTGAAAGAGTGTATGCTGATAGAAAAATAAAAGTCATTTTTACTCAGAAGGCAAAAGAATACATTACGGAAAGAGGATTTGATCCCGACTACGGTGCAAGACCTCTTAAAAGAACAATAAGAAAATACATAGAAGACCCGTTATCCGAGGAGATTCTGAAAGGTGTATTTGAAGAAGGAGATGAGGTTGAGGTAGATGTGGAGAACGGAAAGATAGTATTTAGGAAACTCGAAGGTGCACATATTGAAAATAGTTGATTTTTCTTTAAATAATTGTTTATTATAAAATTATGATTTTTCTTTTTCTATTTTTTGCTTTCTCTTTTGCATTTCAGGGAGGTTTTATTACGCAAATTGATGTTGAGGGTAATTATAATGTATCAAAGGAATTTATAATAAGTTCCTCCGATTTAAAGCCGGGGAAATTTATAACAAAAAAAGACATTAAAAAAGCAATAGAGAATTTATATGCTACCGGAAATTTTGAAAAGGTTGAAATTCTGTGTTTAGAAGGGGAGAACAAGGGTGAAGTAAAGATTATAATAAAAGTTGAAGAAAACCCGAGGATTTTCGGAATTAAAATAGAGGGAACGAGAAAAATAAAGGATAAGGAAATAATTGAAAAATTGGATATAGTAAAAGGTACTCCTGTCTCAGGGAGTAAAATCAAGAGGTGGGAAAATGAAATAATAAAATTATACAGGGAAAAGGGATTTTCAGGGACAGAGGTAAATACGGAATTACTTAAAACAGAGCGGGAGGGATTTGTTGATATTTTATTTAAAATCCATGAAGGTAAAAAAGCAAAAATAAAAAAAATAGAAATTATAGGAAACAAAAATTTCCCTGATGAAAAACTTGAAATACTTTTAAGGAACAGGGAAAAAACATGGTACAGAAAGGCAATTTTCAGGGAGGAATACTGGGAGGAAGATTTACCCAAAATTGAAGAATTTTATAAAAATCAGGGATTTCTTGATGCAAGGGTTGATTCTTACAAGATTACACCTCAGGAGGATTGGCTTTATATAAATATATATGTGACAGAGGGTAAAAGGTATTATTTCGGAGGAGCGGAGTTTGAAGGCAATAAATTCTTTGATGAAAGGATACTTTTAAAGAAAATCAAATTAAAAAAAGGAAATATATTTTCTTTCAAAAAGTTCATTGAGTCAATTCAGGAAATACAGGGTTTATATGCGGATTCCGGATTTTTATTGGTAAGGGTTCTCCCGGAAGAAAAAAGGAAAGGAGAGAAACAGGATACACTTTTTATAAAATTTCATATAAAGGAAGGAAAGCCCGTTTATGTGAGGAAGGTTAACATAAAAGGGAATACAAGAACAAGGGATTATGTAATAAGAAGGGAACTTGACATTTATCCCGGTGATAAATTTTCAAGGGCAAAGATAATAAAGAGTTTAAGGGATTTATATTTTTTAAATTATTTTGAAAAGGTTGATTTTTCATATGAAATACTTAATGATTCCGAGCATGTGGATATAAGTTTTAAGGTTAAAGACAAGCCCACCGGAACATTACAGGCAGGAGGTTCATGGTCACAGACGCAGAAAGGTTCTTTACTTTTAGCAGTTACAGAATCCAATCTTTTCGGAAGAGGACAGGCACTCAGTTTATCCCTTGAACTCGGACGTTACAGACAGAATGCGAGATTTTCATTTTCAGAACCCTGGATGTTTAACAGACACTATCTCTTCGGCTTTGATGTGCACCATTATATAGATGTATTTCCGGGTGAGTATTCTGTTCAAAGAACAGGTTTTTCTTTTACATTTGCAAGACCTTATGATAGAAGTGAATATTTATGGACGAGGACAAAATATGAATTTGACAGAACAAGATTATTTGACTTTGCTCCTGCTTACACTCCATCCGGTCCCTTTGATTTGAGTAAAGAAAAGTGGCCCAAGATTGTTTCAAGAATTATAAATTCAATATACAGGGATTCAAGGGATAGAAAATTTAATACAAGAAAAGGATTAAGAGCAGAGTATAAGATAACACTTTCAGGAGGTATTTTTCAGGGTGATGAGCATTATCACTCTCATATCTGGAGTTTCTCTTATTATAAGTCCTTTTTCAAAGAAAAAGTTGTTCCGATGTTTAACATAAAACTCGGTGTAATGTACCCTTATAACAAATCTAAACCTATTCCTATATATCAGTATTTCAGACCCGGAGGATTAATGTTCACCGATTTTCCTGTAAGGGGATATGATGAAAGGTCCTTGGGTTACAGGTCCAATGGAGCAATAATAGGTGGAAAGGCTGCCTATGCTTTTAATTTTGAATTGAGATTTGTAATTTCTGATCAGGTGTATCTTCTTGCATTTTTTGATGCAGGAGATGCCTGGTTAACCCCTTATTATATGGAAAAGGAATTTAAGAGATTACTTAAGGGAAAACTTGTCAGATTAAGAAGAGGGGCAGGAATCGGAGTGAGAATAGAAATGCCCATGTTAGGGATAATAGGAGTTGATATTGCTTACGGTTTTGATAAGGCAAAAAAAGGATGGATACCTCATTTTATAATGGGAGTACCTGTATGGTAAAAAAAATTTTAATATTCGGCTTGTTTATGTCATTTCTTTATTCTGCAGAAACAAAGATAGGTATTGTGGATTTAAAAAAAATAACCGAGAATTATGAAGGGATGAAGGAAGCAAAGAGTGACATTGATAGATTAGTTAAAGAATGGGAAGAGGAGTTAAAGAAAAAAAAGGCAAAGATTGATTCGCTTCAGAGATTATATCAACAGGAAAAGCCTGGTTTATCAGAAGAGTCAAGATTAAAAAGGGAGAGAGAAATAGAAAAATTAAAAAATGAGTATCAGAATTTTATAAAACAGATATGGGGTAAAGGAGGAAAACTCGAGCAGGTGACAAGGGAGAGGATAAAGAAAGTATCGGAAAAAATAAGGAAAACGATCAAGGAGATAGCAGAGGAAGAGGGAGTTGATATTGTTTTTGATGCTTCAAAGGATGATATCCTTTATGCAAAAAATGCGATAGATTTAACGGACAGGGTTCTTGAGAGTTTAAACAGGGAATATATAGGAAGTGAAGCAGAGGAAATAGGGATAATTACAAAAATCAGAATAGGAGTTTTTCCATTTAAGGTCTCATCAGAACTTATAGGTTCAGAATATCCGGGGATATTTAATCAGAACCTTGAATCAGGAATAAGGAAATCCCCGAAATTTGAAGTTTACGGTGTTAATATGTGTAAGGGTGTTATTGATGGTCTCGGATACGATGAAAATACCTTACCCGATGCTCAAATTCCTTTTGTCATGCAGCAGTTAAATGTGGATTATGCGGTATTCGGTATTTTACAAAGAAAAGGAGCGGGTAAAATTGAAGTAACCATGGGAATTTACAATATAAGAGGAGAAAAGATATTTAATTTTAATATTGAAACAGAGGAAAGCGAGACGAAAATAAAAGAAGCGGCTTATGCACTTGCACAAAAGGTCATTGATTATTTTGTAAAGAAAGAAGAGAAAGGGAAATGAAAAATCATAATTTAGAACAAATTATCATGGCAGTGATTTAATTTGTATAAATGCGACTGTTACTATAAATCTGATCAACATAAATTAAGGAAAAATCATTTAAGATAGCAAAATTCTTAATAATTTTTTCATTTTGCTTTATATAGAAATAAGAGGATGTTAAAAATGAAAGGGATAAACAAAGTAAAAAAAGACGGTTTTAATCCTCTGCATAACAGCGGGCTTATTGCCCGCGGGGCTTTGTTTTTTAGCGAAAAATAATAAATACTTCTTGAATTACAGGCATTTTTATGAAAATTTTAAAGCAAATTATCAAAAAAAATTCATAATATTTTGCGGGAGAGGAAAAAATTATTCAGGAAAACAAAAAATCTTGACAAAAATATTTTTATCCTTTATAATATAAAATCGGAGGTTTTAAAATGAAATTATTAACCCAAATCATTAGATAAAGTCAAAAAATTTTCAAAAATTTGTAAAATTTAGTATAGGAAATAAAAAATTTAGATATTAAAATTAATTGAATACCGAATTTGCCCAGGGAAAAGCACCTGCAAAAGGAGTAAAAGATTTAAAAACAGGCTCGCATTTGATTTTTTTATCTTTTTTAAATAAACTATATTGTTTCATTTTTTGCTCCTTTTTTGCTGTTATTCATGAGACTTTTATTTTACATTGAAACCCCGTTGAGGGGTTTCGCCCCTCAAACTCCCCGAATAATAAATAAAAAAAATTAAAAACAGGGGGATTGGGGGACGAAGTCCCCCAACGAAAGGTGAAAAATTTTTATTCCATTTACCTGATTTTTTCTTTAAATTATGGTATAATTAACAATATGGAAAAATTTTATTTAAAGATTTGGAATAAATATAATCATTGCTTTAATATTCCTTCTCATTTTTTTACCTCCTCCTATAATTTTTTTTAAATCAGATGGGCTCATTTTTCTAAAAAACTAAAATTTTGCCTTTTTTAGTAAAATGCGAAGATTTGAATTTGTAAAAATAAATTCCAGAGGCTTTGGGTTTAAAAGGGATGTATAAAAGTCCAGAAAGAGTTTGATTTTTTAAAGGAGAAGTAACCAGGCGACCGAGAACATCATATATTTCTAAAGAGACATTGTTTTTTTGAGATAGAAATATTTTGAAGATTATTTTTCTGTTTGAAGAATTTATAATTTGGATAAAGGAGATGTCAGAATTTCTGCCTGTTTCTTCTATATTAACTACTGAGCGAAATTTTCCCCATATCCGCATTGTATTTGCAGGACGGTTGTTTATATAGCCTGTCCATCCTGAATAAGTTACCAGTATCCAGGAATTTGAGCCGTGAGCCAGAGATGGAGAGAACTGATTACCA
>JAJRUZ010000024.1 GCA_024277525.1 Caldifarciminota bacterium
TATCGTATCCCCTGCAAGAAACACCAAATCAGGATTCCTCCCCTCAGGCTCAAAACATGACTTCTTAAAACATGAAAATAAAATTAAAAAATAGCATACCGAATGCCTCAAATTTTTTACCTTTAACCCTTTCATTAAAGTGCAGATTTTAAGAGAAGTAAGTTCACTGTATCCCTGATTTCCGATAAGTCTGAACATAAAAGGTGAAAGAGAAAGTTTTCGTTTAAAAATTATATTTCCCATGTTTATATTTTACTTTTTTTTTTTTCAAAATTTCAAGTTTTAAATCAAAAATCAAATTCTTCCCCCGGCTTCCGAATTTCTGAGTCTGCAATAATCTGCCTTAAACACAACAAGATTTTTAATTTTGGAAATTTTTGATGTAAATTTCTTAACAGTTTTCAATGTGAAAAACTATGTGAAAAACCGAAAATGTTATAAAAAACACCTGAAATATCTGCCTGCATTACAAAGAAATTGCACGAACAATTTTCCGAACCACGATTTTTAACCCCCTCCCTTCGGGACACTTATTTTGAAAGCACAATAAACCAGAACTTTCTCTCACACATATACTCCTCAAGTGTTAAAAAAATAATTAACCTTCTTCCTTTTCCCTTTTTGCCTCTTCAATTATTTTTTGAGCAAGTTCCCTGGGTACCTCATCATAATGGGAGAATTTTGCAAAATATACACCTTTTCCTTTTGTGATTGACCTCAAAGCACTTGAATATCCGTGGAGTTCAGCAAGGGGAACATAAGCCCTTATTTTTTGTTTTTTCTTTCCGTAAGGCTCCATTCCGAGAATTCTCCCCCTTCTGGAATTCAAATCACCCATAACATCGCCCATCATTTCCTCGGGAACTATTATCTCAACCTCATAAATAGGTTCAAGAAGATACGGATCTGCCTTTTCCTGTGCTTCCCTGAATGCCATTGAACCGGCGATTTCAAAGGCAATGTTGGAGGAATCAACAGGATGATATTTTCCGTCATAAAGTTCAACCTTTACATCAATCACCGGATAACCTGCCAAAACTCCGCTTTGCATGGCTTTTTTAATCCCTGTCTCAACAGCGGGAATGAAATTAGCAGGAATTGCTCCCCCGAAAATTGAATTTATAAATTCGTATTCTTTTCCTCTTGGAAGTGGTTCAATTCTTATATTACAAATTCCATACTGCCCCCTTCCTCCCGACTGTTTTACATACTTACCCATTGCGGTTGATTTTTTTCTTATGGTTTCTCTGTAAGGAATCTTCGGTTTTCCTTGTGATACTTCGACACCGAATCTCCTTTTCATTTTTGATAAAATTACATTTAAATGTATCTCTCCGAGTCCCTCAACAATTGTCTGCCTCAGTTCAGGGTCATAATGGAATGAAAAAGTAGGATCTTCCGCAGTCAATCTGTGCAAAGCCTCCGAGACTTTTTCTTCATCCTGCTTTGTTTTAGGAATAATCGCAATCTGAACACTCCTCCACGGAAATTCAATTTCAGGGTATATAACAGGTGCTTCAGGAGAGCAAAGGGTGTCATTTGTATGTGTATCTTTCAGTTTAACAATTGCCCCTATTTCACCCAATCCTATAAAATCAACTTCCTTTCTTTCTTTTCCTTGAACGGAATATAAAGATGTGATTTTTTCTTTTATATTTCTCTTTGAATTTAAAAGTTCTTTACCGGTCCTTAAAGTCCCTCTTAAGACCCTTACATAATTTATCTCCCCGAGATGAGGATCACTCATGGTTTTGAATACAAATGCGACTTCACCTTCCTCAGGATCAGGTTCTATTTCAACCTCGTTACCTGATTTATCTTTTGCCTTTTTACAGGGAAGTTCCTCATAGGAGGGGAAAAATTTGGATAAACTTTCTATGAATTCTGCAATTCCGATACCCTCTATTGTATCACCGAAAAATACAGGTACTATTAATCCGTCTTTTATTCCCTTTTTAAGAGCATTCTTTAATTCTTCCTCTTTCACCTCACCTGTTTCCAGGTATTTCTCAACAAGATTCTCATCCATTTCAACTATTGACTCCATTGTCTCTTCTTTCTCTTTTTGCCAATCTGATGGAAGTTCTTCGAATATACTTATAACATCTTCAAAACCAAGACCCTCACCTTTCGGAACATTCAAAAGGATAAACTTTTTCTCAAATGTTTCCCTCAGTGCCTTTAAAATATCTTTTACATTAACATTTTCGGATTTCATTTTAGAGATAAAAACGCACACAGGAATTCCTTTTTCGAATATTTTTTCACCGAAAATCTCGGTTCCCACTTCAATACCCGCTCCTGCATTGATTACAAGGCATGCAATATCTGCTATATGAAGCCCTGAAAGAAATTCACCTTGAAAATCGAGGAAGCCGGGGGAGTCAAGTAAAAATATCTTCTCTCCATTTTTCTCAAAATGAGCCATTCCGAGATTAATTGTAATTTTTCTTTCCTGTTCTTCCGGGTCATAGTCCAGAATACTTGTTCCCTCGTCTGTTCTTCCGAGCCTTTTTGTCACCTTTTGATTAAAAAGTATTGCCTCACATAAAGTCGTTTTCCCGCAACCGGAATGTCCCACAAAAAGTATTGTTTTAGCCATTAAGTTTCCCTTTCCGAATAATTAAATGTGGATTTGAACCACAGGATATTTTTGAGAGTTTATATTAAAAAATAAAAAATAACTTATTTTCAAATAGGATGAAGTTTGATTTAATTTTTTATTATTTATTAAAACAACCCCATCTCTTCCTGTGCCCAGGATACCACCCTGTTTCTTCCGCTTCTTTTTGCTATGTATAAAGCACGGTCAGCCCTCTCTATCAAAATCCTTCTTTCTTTTCCATCCACAGGAAAAGTAGCAAGACCTACACTTATCGTAAGAAAAACCCTCTCCCCTTCATCAGTATATATCTCCTCCTTCTCAACTCTCCTCCTTATTTCATCCGCCCTGTATTGCGCATATTCCTTTGAACCCTCTATTATAACCGCAAATTCCTCTCCTCCATACCTTGCTGACAATCCTCCTTTTTCGGTTTCATTCTTTAAAATATCCGCTAATCGCATAAGAACCCTGTCTCCGAAAGGATGTCCGTAAGTATCATTTATTTTTTTGAAATGATCAACATCTATTAAAAGAAGGGAAAACGGCATACCCCTTTTTACATACTCCATAAGTTTCTCCTGAAATGTCCTGTGATTGTAAAGACCTGTAAGGGAATCCTTTATCGCAAGTTCCAGTGTTTTCTCAAATAGAATAGCTTTTTCAAGTGAAATCTGCGCCTGATTTACAAGAAATTCGAAAATTTCCTTGTCCTTTTCATCAAAATAATCAGGAAATCTTGAAAATAAAGCAAGGGCAAACTTCAATTTTCCCTCAATTCTTATAGGAAAAGCAAGTATTGATTTTATATCAGGATTTATCCTGCCTATAACAGGAACAGAACTCTTTATTCTTCCGGTAAAAATAGGGAATGCACTTTTAAATAAAAGAGAAATGATTGAATCTTCGGAATGCATAAATCTTGATCCTTCCCTTATCCATTCCTTTTCTTTATTAACAGCAACAACTTTTATAACATCATCCTTTTTTTCAAAAATACATGCAACATCCATCTCTTTTAAAAGTGAAGCAATGTTTAAAATCTTTTCTGCAACCTCCTTTAATTTAAGTTTTCCTGCTGTTTCTTTTGCAAGTTCAAATAAAGCCCTGAATCTCACAGCAAGTAAATGCTCATCTTTTAATGAGATGAAAAATTTTAAATATAAACTTATTTCCCTTGATAAAAATTCAAGAAATTTCAAATCACTCTCGGAAAACCCCCTTATTTCTTCTTTATCAGCATAAATAAAACCGTATAAATCACCATCCGAGTATATGGGAACAAGACAGACAGAACCGATATTTATATCCGAGGTGTAAAAACCGATATCAAAAGAAGAGCCCGAAAATTCGGGAAAATAAATCTTTTCATTTCTCTGTGTCGCAAGCTTAATAAGGGGTGAATAAGAGGGAATAATACCCTTATCTTTAAATGCCTTCTTTTTTGAGAAACCTACCTCTATCCTGAAACCATCAGAAGCAGGATCATAAAAAATAAAAGCAAGGGAATTGGGAAATATAATCTGTTTGTAAACTTCTTTTAAATGATTTAACGCAAATCTGAAAAGAGGAACAGGCTTTTCAGGATATAAAGGTGACTTTAATTCTCTTATTGCTTTTTCTTTCGGCATTTTTTCTATGTCAAATAAACGCAATTTTGAAGAGATTTTTTCTTTTTCCTCTATTATTTTTATCATTTTTCTTTTTTCAAAATATGAGAGTAAAAATAAAAGCAAAACATAAATTAAATAGGGAATGAAGTTTTGATTCAACTGTATGATTATATAAAAGGGAAACAATGAAAGAAAAAGCAAAATAAAAGGAGAATCAAAAAATAAGAGCAGAAAGGGAAAAGAGAATAAAAGAAATAAATCCTTGTATAGAAAAGAAAAGAAAACAAAAAAGGAAAATATAAGGAATTTCAAGACAAATTTTGAAATAAAAAGTTCAAAAGGCAGAAAATTTAAGAAATAAATCAAGGATAGAAAAATAAGCACTGCTAAGGAAAGAAAAAAGGAAATCTGGATTTCAAATTTTGATGTAAAAACGGAAAGAAACAGAAAGAGAAAGGAAATTGAAATTAAAATTGAATCCTTTTTTCTGTATTTAATATATCTTTTTAATTTTTGTACCTGAATAGTAAAATTTGAGAATACGTTCATAATTCACTCCTTTTTTTGCGAGTGCAAGTGCACCGTATTGACATAATCCGACTCCATGTCCGAAACCTCTACCTATTATTATAACATTTTTACCTCTTTTTTTAAAGGAGAAATAATTTGAAGGTAAATTTCTTCCCTTTTTAAGTAATTTCCTTATTTCATAGCCTTTAAAATCAAATGTTCCTTTTCTTGTCTTAACCCTTATTTCTTTCACCCTTCCGCTTGGACCCCTTTCTGATATCCTGAAATCAATTATATCCTGCGGACGAATATTTATTGAAACCATATCAGAAATATTTTTTGAAAGAAGTTCTTTAAACTCCCTTACACTGAACCTTCTTTCCCATCTGTAATAGGGTGAATTCTTGCATAAATCTTTTCCGTGAAAATTACATCTCACAGACTTTAAATAAGGTATAAATTCTTTTCCGGGAAACGCCTCATCAAAATACGCAGTTCTCCCCCCGCAGGTTGAATGAAAAAGGGTCAATGCAATTTCATTTCTGTATAAGACTACCTCTCCCTTTGTAAGTTTCACCGCAAGATCCGTAATCTCCCTTTCAGCATCCCTTCCTCCATAAACTTGATCCCTTATATCTCCGTATAAATGGAAAAAGTTATTTTTTCTTTCCAAATATTTTCTTAATGCATAACTTCTTGCACACACCGCCTGTGCTTTTAATGCCTCAAAGTTCGAAAGAAAAGGACTTCCTATCTCAAGCGGAACAACCGATTTTAAATAGTCCTCCATCTTAACCTCATTTATAACCCTTAAAAAGGGGTCTATCATAACATTTCCCCTGTATCTTTTGCCCTGGACCAATAAATAGCCTTTGCCTTTTGTATAAAACCTCACCGGGAGATTTAAATTTGTTCTCTTTCCCTCAAGATAAACAGCCCCTCTTTTGCTTTCCCTTTTTATTTTTAATCTCTGATTTGCAAAAAATTTGTACCTTTTTCCTTTTCTGTCAACAGCATAAAAGACATTCGTTCCACCTATCCATAAAGGATTTTTATTTTCAATGATTAAAACTTTTAAAACAGGCTCTTTAAATTTCTTCTTTTTTACAATATAATACTTTTTTACCCTTTTAGCACATGCGGTAAGCAATAAAATTATTATAAGTATCTTTCTCATTTCATTATTTCCTTTAAATGCTTTTCAAAAAAATGGAAATGGGAGCCCTTCCAGTATATTTTACTGCAATTTTCACAAATATAAAAATTTTCGTGCGTTTTGTAAGTATAATACGGGACTTTATTCTTTATTTTTTCTTTTTCAATCTTTTTTATCTCCGAATTACATTCTGAACACCTGGTAAAGGGTTCAATTTTACCTTTTATTTCAAAGAAATCGATGATCCTTTTTAACCTCAATTTAAAAGGGGCTTCCGGAACTTTAAAGATTTTCCATTTCGGGAATGAATATCCCTTTTTTCGTGTTAATAAATATCTTTTTTCTTCATAAATTCCTTTTATAATTTCTTTTAAAAATTTTGCCTTTTCTGCATCAAATCCCAATAATCTGAGCCATTTTACTTCTCTCAAACAGGTTAAATCACCTATGAATCTCGGTTTTGAGTTTTTTATAATTTTAAAAATATTTTCAGTTTTCTCTTTTAATTCTTTTTTGTCTCCGTTATTTTCGATTAAAAAATCAGCCCTTTCTTCTTTATTTTTCAATTTATTCTGAAAATATAAAATTTTCTTTACCATTTCCTCATCCATTCCCCTTTCTGTCGCCCTTTTTATCAAAATATCATTATTTGCCCTCACATAGATAACAAAATCCATCTCCCTGTTCGCATTTGCCTCAAATATTAAAGCACCTTCGATAAAATAAAACTTATCATTTGAATTCTCTATTATTTCCTTTATTTTTTTTCCTATTTCCTTATGAATCCATTTTTCATATTTTCTTTTAATTTTTTCATTTGAAAATATAACCTTTGCAATTTCCTTCCTCTTTAAGTATTCTCCAAATATTTCTTTGATTTTTTCTTTTTTTTCTTCAATAATTTCATGTGCTATCTTATCCGCATCTATCCATTTACCTCCCAATTCTTCAAGATATGAACACACAAGACTTTTTCCTGAACACAGGTTACCAGTTACACCTATTACCCTTTTCAAATACCTCTTTTATTTTTTTTAATCTTTTCTTTTAACTTTTTATTTTCAGGATTTAATTTTAATGCCTCATTCCAGTAGTTTATTGCCTTGTCAATTTCATTTAATTTAAAATACACATCACCGAGATGCTCAATAATGACAGGGTCATCCGGGACAAGGCTTGCTGCCTGCCTTAAATAAACCTTTGCTGAGTCATATTTTCCCATCATGTAATAAACCCATCCCATGGAATCAAGGTAATATCCATTATTCGGCTCGTATTTTAATGCCTTTTCAATTAAAATTTTTGCTGTATCAAGTTTTAATCCCCTTTCTGCAAGCATATAGCCCCAGTAGTTGTACGCCTCGGACATCGTTGAATCAATCATTATTGCTTTTCTAAATGCTTTTTCCGCATTTTTTATATCATTTATCGTTTCATAAATTGCACCCAATTCAAACCACTTTCTCGCATCAAGGGAGTCAATTTTAAGGGATTTTTTATAATAAGAGATTGCCCTCCTGTATCTTTTCCTTTGCCTTTCCAGGAATCCTTTTAAATAGTAATAGGCAGGGTCTTTCTTATAAGGCATCTCCCTTAAAACATATTCAGCATCCTTCAGTTTTCTCTGTGCTATTAACAAAAAGGCATAATAAACATAATATTCATTGCTTCTCGGATTAATTTCAATTGCTTTTTTTATATGATAAAATGCCTTATCAAACATTTTTTCCCTGTAAAATATTCTTGCGAGATAATAATGGGCAAGGTCATTATCAGGATTCAAAGCAAGGGATAATGCAAAATATTTTACTGCTTCTTTATATTTCCCTCTGGCATAATTTACATATCCCATCTGATGAATCAAATTTATGTCATAGGGATTTGAATTTATTAAAAAACTCAAAATGCTATCTGCTGTTTCATAATCCTCTATAAGAATTGATAGATTTACAATTTTTTTTAAAAGTTTGATTTTTTCCATGCTTTTTTTAACTGCTTCTTTATAAATCTTTATCGCGTCCCTGTACTTTTTAATATTTTCAAGCAAAATTCCTTTTTCTATTAAAAGTTCATAACTTAATCCCTTTTCCTTTTCAATTTCTTCTATTAAATTTAAAGCATCTTTAAATTCCTTTTTATTGATTAATATTCTCACCTTCTCAATTAAGTATTTATATTTATTTTCAGGGTCCATTAGGATTAACTCATCAAGAATTTCTGATGCTTTTTCATATTTTCCTTTTGTTTGATAAAGGATTGAGATTAAATAAAAGAGATTCTTATCATTTTTGAATTTTTCTCTGAATATTTTTTCATATTTTTCAAAATTTTTGTAGTCTCCTGTCATCATACAGGCGGTTAAAAAGGGGTATGTGAGTGAGGAATCTACGTCAAATTTTTTTATATATTCAAAAAAAATCTTTTTTAACTTTTTATAATCCCTCAATTTAAAAAGGAAAAATATATACTCTTTGTAAAATTCCTGTTTTTTTGTTAATTTTACGAGTCTTTCGATGTATTTTTTTGCTTTATCAAATTCGCCTTTTTCATTTGCCCTTGTATAGAGAAGATAAATGTAGTATGGATCTTCTTCTTTTTCCTCTGTTTTTCTCAAATAACAGCCGGAGAGAATTAAAATAAATAAAAGAAAAAAATTTTTATTCAAGTTCAATTATTAACTCTGCCCCGCAATTTTCACAAAACCATGAGTCAGGAGAATTTTTATGTCCGCATTTCTTACATACAATTTCTCCCCTTTCCTCTGTTTTGCTCTCCTTTCCCAGGTCCTCAAGTAATTTTTCATTCACCATTACCTCTTCCTCTTTCTTTTCCTCTTTTTCTTCTGTTTTTACCTCATCAAGCAGTTCTTCTATTTCCATTAATTCATCTTCAACAGACGCAGGTTCTTCCGCGGGTGTCAGTGTCTCTTCTACTTCTTCCGAAATTTCGGCAACTTCTTCCACTTCCCCGGTTACTTCCTCTATTTCGGTTGTTTCTTTAATTTCCTCAAGTTCAGGTATTTCCTCTTCTTTCATCTCCTCGGCTTCCACGGGCACTTCCTCTGTCACTTCTGCAGGAGAAAGTATTTCCTGCATCTCCTTTATTTCCTTTTCAATTATTGAGATTTTATCGGATAATTCCTTTAAATCCCTGTTTTTTTCTTCTACCATGGACCTGTAAACTGCTTCATCAAATTCTCCTATGGAAAATCTGAGCTTTACTTCCTCTATATAATCTTCTATTTTTAATTTCTCTTTGATTATATCTTCTTTTTTCCTTTCAAGGGTTTCAATGTATTTCTTTATCTCGTTTTTCCTCTTATCGAGTTGGGAGGCAATCTTTTTTAACTTTTCCTGATATTCGGAAAATACTTTCTGAAATATATGGGGTTTTGTCTCCTTTTCTTTTTCCTTAAGTTTTTCAATCTTTTGGACAAGTTCCCTCCTTTGTTTTTCAAGTTTTTTTATTTCATCAATATTTATTTCGCCTTTCATAATACCTCCTTAAGATTTGTTTAATTTCTTTTTCATAATCATAGTTCACCCTTCTATTATAAAGCATAGGTTCATAAATTTTCCATATCAAAGAGGGGTGAATTTTTCTGTTTCTTATAAGGGAAAAAATAAGGTTTATTGTATTTTTTATATCAATCTCTTTTTCTTTCTTTTTATTTTCAAATTCATCCGGCTCTCCTCCGAGTTTCAGAATCTCCACCATGTTGTTCAACTTTAAAAGGGAATTTTCTTTCTCTTTTACAAGTGCCATTATTCGGGATTCAGGTATAACTTTCTTCAGGTTCCCTATTTCTCTTTTCAACCATTTAAAAGCGGTCAATTCATCCACATTTTTAAAATGAACCCTTATTCCCTTTTGTAAATCCCTTAAAAATTTGGATTTTTCCGGAAATCGCGGGTCATTGAATATAAAAATCAAAGGAAAATCAAATTGTAAATCAAGATTTTCTTTTTTAAATCTCATTTCATCCGCATTATAAATAATAAAAATCTTATTTTCTTTTCCGAAAAGGGAACTTTCCTTTTCCTCTTTTATTATTTCTTTTAATTTAAACTCTTTACCGAATAAAACTCTCTTTCTTTTAATATTTTTTACTTCCATGATTTTTTCAATCGCCCTGTTTAAAAGAAATATTTCATCATAGGTGAAAAAGAAAAGATTTTCATTTTTAAGCAGATTTATGTCCCTGAAAAAGATATGATATTCCACATTAAACATATTTTAATTGTATAAAATTTTTATTGTGTTTTACAATTAGGAGTGAACAAGGAGGAAAAAAATGATAACAAAGGAACAAATATTGGAAAAAATGAAGAATGTTTATGATCCGGAAATCCCCATCAATGTTGTTGATTTGGGTCTTGTGTATGACATTTCTATTTCAGAAGGAGGCAAGGTTCATATTTTAATGACCCTTACTGCGCCGGGCTGTCCGATTTATCATTATATTGCGGAACAAGTCAAAAAAGAGGTTTCTAAAATTGAGGGAATAAAGGAGGTGGATGTTGAATTCACCTTTGATCCCCCTTGGTCTCCTGATAAGATGACGGAAAAGGGAAAAGAAGCTTTAAGGTCAATGGGATTTAACATTTAGAATTCTTCAAAACCGAAGAAATTAAACAAAAGTCACTGCTATGAAGTGGCTCTTTCACAAAGTTGTGAAGCTTTTAAGGATAAGTTAAACAAAGCAAAAGCACAATTTTGTCAAGTCTTGTGTTCGTATTCCCAAGCCTCCAAGGATAAGTTAAACCTTAAACTTTCCCTTTGTCTTTCAATTAAATTTTTTAAATTTTTCTCTTTTTTCGTCAAACCACCGAAATTTTCAAATATCTGCATCCATTATACAACAAAATTCCCTTAAATCCCTAATCCCTATTCCCTAATCCCTGTGAAAAATATAATTTCTTTATTTCACCCTTATAATTTTTCTCACCATCCTTTTATCCTTGAATTTGCCTTCAACAAAGTATATTCCTGACGGAAATTCCGGAATCTTTATACTGTAAATCCCTCTTTTCAGAATTTTCTCAAAGGAAAACCTCTTCCTTCCCGTTATATCAAAAATAAAGAGTTTGACA
>JAJRUZ010000025.1 GCA_024277525.1 Caldifarciminota bacterium
AAGGAATGAAATACAAAAAAGCACTCATAGCTACCGCCAATAAGCTCCTGTCTGTAATATTCGCCCTTGTTAAATACAACACTACCTTCCATGACCTCCCTCCAACCAATTTTGTTCCAAATTATTCATAGTTGACTCCTGCGTTAAATTTATAAAAAATTTTATCATCAATCATAACCTTCTCAATAGAGTCTAAAGGAAATACCTTTTCAATCTCACCTATTAATAAAACATCCTTTTCCTCGGCATAATTTTTTGCTTCGTTAAGCTCCTGTATAAAATCCGCAACAATTAACAAATATGCTTTAAGTCCTGTCTTTACAGGATAAGCAAATGCCTTTCCATACCCTCCGAACATTTTCATCTTCATCCTTATTTTAAGAATATCTTTATCAAGAAAATCTTTTGCATCTCTGTAAAAATTTAAAAATTCTTCATAATTGAAAGTTTTCACAAGTCCCCAGATTATCTCAATTTCATCTCCGATATACTGATTAACATATCCTCCGTGTAATTCAGCAAGGTTTCTCAGATTTGAAAAAAGAAGCGAAAGCGTTATTTTCATTTCAAAAACATCGGTTTTTTCCGTTAAACTTGTAAAACCTTGAATATCCATTCTGAATATAAAAAGTTCTTTTTCCGAGAATTCTTTAAGAATAAAAAAGCCGCAATTAGGACAAAAATGTCCTTTTTTCTCAATTTTTAAACCGCATCTTAAACATGTCTCATTTTGCATAAAATCATATAATTTTAAAGTATTTTAGGGAGTTTGTCAATCCTTTTTAAAAATAGGTTCAAATATGAAATAAAGAGAAATCGTGAGGAATATTATGAGATAAAAAAGTTTCATCTCTTTTTCCTTTTTTCTAAAAGAACGAGAATGCCTCCTATGAAAATAAAAGTTGTACCCATCCACACAAGTTGAATAAGAGGATTGTGAAAAATTTGAAAATATACAGTTTTATTCTCATCCCATCCCTGAATTACACCGTAAATGTCTCCTTCCAAAAGAGGAAGGACATCCATTTCAGCAGAGGGCTGTTCCCAGTTGTGATAGAATCTTAAAGATGGAGTTAATTTGCCTTTAATTTTGTTATTTTCTTTAATAAGGAAAATTCCTCTTACTTCATCATAGTTTGAGGCATGATTGTGAATAAGACCTTTAAAAATAACTTCATACTTAAGAAATTTGACAGAATCATTTTCTTTTAATGCGAATTCTTTCTGGGTTTTAAAACCCGATGAGGAGATGATCCCAATTGCGGTTACCGCGATTCCTGAATGAATGAGAAAAATACCGGTTTTTCTCAATATAAGACCGTATTTTTTGATATCCCTTAAATAAATATAAATAACAGAGGACAAAGCAAAACCTGCTGAACCGTAACCGAGCCATGCTCCGGGATGTTTTGAGAATTTTATATAAATAATAAAGGAAATTAAGACAAATATTAAGAGGGAAGGCAAGAGAAAAATTTTTGATACTTTCTTGTAAGTAAAAGGATAAAGACCCATTAATAACAAGATTATTATAAAAAAGGGTCCAGTTGTTTTGACAAAAAAATCCTGTCCCACAGTTATTTTTTGTCCCGTAATTAACCCGGAGATGATAGGATAAAATGTTCCTATTAACACAACCAAGGTTATTGCAACCAAGGAAAAAAGTAAAAGGAGAATCAAACCCTCCGGTCCGAATACAGAAAACTGTTCTTTATCTTTTTTTAAATGTCTGTTAAATTTTATAAGGGAAAAAATCATGAAAATAAATGTTAAAAATACAAGGGAACCGAAATAGGGTCCGAGTCTGCTCTCCGCAAAGGCATGCACCGAGGAAAGGGCTCCGCTTCTTGTTATGTATGTGCCTGTAACTACCAAAATGAATGTTATAATAATTAAGGCAAGGTTCCATAATTTTAAAGCATTTTTTGTTTCTTGGATTAAGAGGGTATGCACAAAGGCTGTTGCAGTCAGCCAGGGAAGAAAAGATGCATTTTCAACAGGATCCCATGCCCAGTATCCTCCCCATCCGAGTTCAACATAAGCCCATCTTCCCCCGAATACAATCCCTATTGTAAGGAAGAGCCACGAAATAAGTGTCCATTTCCTTATTTCCTCTGTCCAGCCCTTTCTTTCGCCTTTGATTAAAACGGAAGACGCATACGCAAAAGGAATTGTAAATCCTACATAACCCAGATAGAGGGTAACAGGGTGGATAAGCATCCAGTAATTTTGAAGCAAAGGATTTAAACCTTTTCCATCAGAAGGAGTAAAAGGGAGTATTTTGAATGGATTGGTAAGGAAAACTGTAACAAAAAGGAAAAATAAGGTCACAAGGGAAATAAAAATGTAAGATATTATTTTATGAATATTATCGGTTTTTGAAGAGAATAAATAAATTAAAAAATACACGCATAGAATTAAAACCCAAAAAAGCATTGAGCCTTCCATTCCTGCCCAGAAGGCTGAAATTGAGTATAAAAGCGGAAGCTTTTTTGAAGTGTAACTTGCAACATATTCAACTTCGAAGTCTTTGATTATTAAGAGATAAATAAGGGAAATTGAAGAGATAATGATAAAAATTGATCCGATAAATACTGCCCTCTTTCCTGCTTCATGCATTCTTTTATCTCTTTTTCTTATGCCGAGAAAAAATAAAAGTGAGGCAAAGAAATATGATATAAAAGCAGAAAAGAGAGAAGAATACCCTATATCAGCCATTTAAAAATTTTCCGTTATATAAGATTCAGCCATCATTGCTGCAATTGCTCCATCACTTGCTGCTGTGACAGCTTGTCTGAGTACTGTATTTCTTACATCACCGACTGCATAAATTCCGGGTATCCCTGTTTCCATTTTTTCATTTGTTATAACCGCTCCTTTATCGTCAAGTTTTGCAATCCCTTCAAGTATCTTAGAGTTAGGGACCAGTCCTATAAAAATAAACACCGCAGAGCAGGGGAGTTCTCTGATTTCCTGAGTTTTTAAATTCTTTAAAACAATACTTTCAACTTTTTGTTTCCCTTTTATCTCTGTTATAATTGTATTAAGTATAAATTCAATCTTAGGATTATTTTTTGCTCTTTCAATATAAATTTTCTGGGCTCTGAATTGTTCCCTTATGTGAATTATAAAGACTTTTCTTGCAAATTTTGTTAAATATATTGCTTCTGTAAATGCAGAATCACCTCCTCCTATCACTGCTATGTCTTTATTTTTAAAAAACGGTCCATCACATACTGCACAGATAGAGACTCCTCTTCCCATCAATTCCTTTTCCCCCTTGACTCCCAATTTTTTATGAGAGGCACCTGTTGCAACTATTATTGCTTTTGCGAACCATTCACCTTTATCTGTAGTTACTTTTTTGAGACCGTCGCTCATAATATCTATTTTCACAGCCTCTTCATGCACAATTCTTGCTCCGAAATTTTCGGCATGTTTTTTTAATTGATTTATAAACTCACTTGCTTTTATGCCTTCAGGAAATCCGGGATAATCTTCTATAAAATCCGTAAGGGAAAGCTGACCTCCTATGATTTCCTTTTCTAAAACAATTGTTTTCAAACCTGCCCTTCCTGCATACATTCCTGCGGTGAGTCCTGCAGGACCTGCTCCGATTATTAATATATCCACGTTTCGGTCTTTCGATTTATTAAATATGTTTCCAAATTTCACTTCCAACATTTATTTCCTCCTACGTTAAATTTATGTTAAATTTAACATATATGTTTTTATTAAGAGTGGTTTGGTATGGAGTAGAAAGAGAATTGGGGAAGGGGGACCACATTTTATATGGGCAAAAAGCCCCTACAGGAGTGAGTCCCCTGCTTC
>JAJRUZ010000026.1 GCA_024277525.1 Caldifarciminota bacterium
AGGAAGAGGTTTTCCTTTGAGAAAATTCTGAAAAGAGGGATTTACAGTATAAAGATTCCGGAATTTCCGTCAGGAATATACTTTGTTGAAGGCAAATTCAAGGATAAAAGAATGGTGAAAAAGATTATAAGGGTGAAATAAAGAAGTTATATTTTTCACAGGGATTCGGGATCAGGAATTAGGGAATCGGGATCAGGGGAGGCTTTTAAAGTTTAAGGAGGTTAAATTAAAGGATAAGGCTTTAGGGACAAATTGATTTCAATGACAAACACGGGCTGTCCCAATTTTTGAAAATTGTTAACTTGATAATGGTTGTTTTCTTTTTATATAATAAATACCATGATTGATAGAAAAACATTGCGTGAAAATTATGAAAAAATAAAAGAAGGACTCAAAAAAAGGGGATATGAATTTGATATTGACTCACTTCTTGAAAAAGATAAAGAATACAGAAAACTCCTTACAGAAATAAATGAACTGAAGGCAAAGAGAAACAGATTAACGGATGAAATTAAAAAACTGAAAAGAGAAGGGAAAGATATAGGAGAACTTATCGAAAAGTCAAGGGAAATAGGTAATAAAATAGAAGAAATTGAAGAAGATGTGAAAAATTTAGAAAAGGAGATTGAAAATAAATTGCTTGAGATTCCGAATATACCTCATGAAAGCGTACCGGTGGGTTCCTCATCCGAGGAGAATGTTGTTGTAAGGGAATGGGGAGAAAGAAAGGAGTTTGACTTTGAGCCTAAATCTCATTGGGAACTCGGGGAAAAACTCGGGATTTTGGATTTTAAGAGAGCAGGTTCAATGTCCGGTTCAAGATTTGTTATTTATAAAGGATTGGGAGCCTTGCTTGAAAGGGCTCTGGTGCAGTTTTTCCTTGATGTTGCAACAAAGGAACACGGTTATACAGAGATTTTTCCTCCTATTCTTGTTAAAGAAGAAAGTGCTTATGGAAGTGCCCATCTTCCGAAATTTGATGAAGAAATGTATAAAACACTTGATGAAAAACTTTATTTATTACCCACCGCTGAAATGGCTCTTGCAAACTTACACAGGAATGAAATTTTAAGAGAAGATGATTTACCCCTTTATTACACAGCATACACGCCTTGTTTCAGAAGAGAAGCAGGAAGTTATGGAAAGGATGTGAGAGGAATAATAAGACAGCATCAATTTAATAAGGTTGAATTGTTTAAATTTACAAAGCCGGAGGAATCTTATGATGAACTTGAGAAGATGGTAAGTGACGCTGAGAGGATACTTCAAAAGCTCGGAATACCTTACCGTGTTGTTTTGTTATGCACAGGAGATATGGGTTTTGCTGCTGCAAAAACATACGACATAGAGGTGTGGGCTCCTGGTGTTAAAAGATGGCTGGAGGCATCATCTGTATCAAATTGTGAGAACTTTCAGGCAAAAAGAACAAATACAAGATTTAGAAGAAAAGATGGGAAACTGGAATATGTTCACACCCTTAACGGTTCTGGGCTTGCAACACCGAGAACCTTTATTGCCTTAATTGAGAATTATCAGCAAAAAGACGGAAGCATTTTAATACCCGAAGTTTTAAGAAAATACATGGGTGGAATTGAAAAAATCCCTGCTCAATAATTTTGTTTTTTATTTCAATTTAATTTATAAAAAGGGACTATCATACGGATTCGCGGGCAACGGGTCAATAAGAATTAAAGACACTATCTATATAACCCCGAGTGGCTCACCCAAAGAGAATTTAAAATTGAGGGATTTAATAAAATTTAAACTGAAAGAAAAAATACCCGAGAACGCATCAAGTGAAGCAGATTTCCATTTATGGATTTATAAGAATTTCAAAAAAATAAACACCATTTTCCATGCTCATACCCTTTATGTCAATTTTTATTTTAAGAAAAAAAGAAAAATTCCGGAAGACGAGGCATTAAAAAAACAAAATATATTGATAATTATGTCCGAAAATTGGAAAGAAAAAATTAAAAGTAAAATGAACGAAAAAATAAAAATTTTGCATGTGATAAACCACGGTTCCTTCTCTTTGGGTAAAGATCCGGCAGAATCCTTTTCTATCATTGAACATTTTGAGAATTTATGTAAAATAGAATTTCTAAAAGATAAAAAATTTAGCATAAAAGATTCTCAGAACATAATTTATGAAACTTATTATAAAAGGGATTTTAAAAGGGGACTTTTAAAAAATGTATTATGGTTTTCGGAAGAAGTCGGAGAGCTTTTGCAGGCAATCAGAAAGGGTAAAAGAGAAAAAATAAAAGAAGAAATATCCGATGTTTATGCATGGCTTTTAACACTCGCAAACCTTCTGGGAGTCGACTTGGAGGAAGAGTTTAAAAAAAGATATTACCCCTTTTGCCCGAAATGTCAAAAGTCTCCATGTGAGTGTGAAGAGGATTGAAATTGTCTTAATACTCTTATTTACTCTCATAGTGATTACAGGAACAATTACACATGAGCCCTGGAGGGATGAATTACAGATATGGATGATAACAAGGGATTCTTCAAATATAAAAAATTTAATCAAAAATTTAAAATATGAGCCTCATCCTTATGTATGGTACTTCATAGTATATCCTTTTTCCAAAATTTTTCCCGAACATCCGGAATTTTTAAAAATAATAAATTTTATTTTTATATTTTTTTCTATTTTTTTATTAATCAAATTTTCGCCCTTCCCTAACTATATAAAATTTCCGCTCGTATTTAATTATTTTTTTATTTATGAATACGGTGTAATAAGTAGAAATTATGCAATTTCTTTATTTTTGTTGTTTTTGTACTTATCAAATTACAAAAGTAAAAGTATATGGATTAAAGCCCTTATATTATTTTTGCTCCCTCAGGTACATGTTTTAAATATTTTCCCTTTGATGCTGATTTTTATAATCACAATTTATGAATTTATTAAGAAGAGAGAAATAAATATAATATTACCTATATTTTTCGGTTTGGTCGGGATTATACTGAGTTATTTTGAGCTTTTTTCACAGGAAGGATTTGCAGCTGTTACTCTGAAAGGCAAGATATTCACTTTAAATGTTAAAATGTTTCTCAGAAAAATAGGTAATTTCCTGGATGCTTTTGTTTATATTCCCAAAATGGGTATTCATTTTTGGAATAATTATTTTTTGCCTTTAAATTTAAAAATAATCCTCTCAATAATTCTTCTGATTTTTATATTATTTTTTCTTAACAAAAATAAGGTATTTATGCTATCCTATCTTTTTATTTTTATGGGTCTTTTATTTTTCTTTTCCCGCTTTCATCCCGGATTTTTGAGACATTTCGCATATTATTTTATATGTTTTATTATTCTACTCTGGATATATAATTTGGAAAAAATCAAAGTTTCCGAAACAAAAAATATCATAATTGCTGTGCTCTTCACATTTCAAGCATTTACCGGTTTATATGCAATCTATATGGAAGTAAAACATCCTTTTTCACAGGCTCAAAATGTGGCAAAATGGCTCAAGACAACAGGATTTTATCGGAATCCGATAATAGGATACAGGGATTATTGCACAAGTTCTATTGTCGCTCTGTTAAATAAACCCATCATTTATGCTGAGACATTTAAAGAAGGTACATTTATAAAATGGACAGATAAAGATAGATGGAGAAGGAGTCTGTCAGAAATAATTAAAAAAGCGAGAGAGATAGAAAAAAAATATAATAAAAAAGTTCTGTTGATTTTCAGTTTTTATCTGAATAAAGAGACCGTAAAAAAATTTAATTTGATTAAAATTAAAAAATTCTCACCTTCCATTGTGGGAGACGAATCTTTTTATGTTTTCCTTTTATCCGATTTTCAAAACAATTTTTCCAAAAACTTTTCTGTTTTCGAGCAGTTGATGTGCTTTTTTTATGTCATCAAGCGGTAAGACATCATGGACAAAGGGTTTTATTTTCCCTTTGTTTACGAGTCCAAGTCCTTTTAAAAGATGCTTCCTTGCTCCCATGGTTGAACCTATTATACTTATTTGTTTAAAAAATACATACCTTAAATCAATATCCGCATCATGCCCCGATGTTGCTCCGCATATCACAACCTTTCCTCCCCATTTCACTATTTTTAAAAGAGAAGGAAAGAACATTTTGCCGGTGTGGTCAAAAATAACGTCTATTTTCTTTGATTTTAAAATCTTTTCCCACCCTTTTTCGGTATAATTAATTGTCTCATCTGCTCCTATTTCCTTTGCTTTTTTTAATTTTTCCTCCTTACTCGAAGTTGCAAAAACATAAACATTCATTGCTTTTAAAATCTGGATTAACATTACACTCACACCGCTTCCCGCAGCCATCACGAGTGCGTTCTGATAAGGCTGTATTTCACTTTTTTCAACCATTTGCATTGCGGTCAATAAGGTCAAAGGCAGACTCGCAGCCTCCTCGAAACTCATATTCTCGGGATAGGGCAAAAGAAGATCCTTTTTCACTACTATATATTCCGCATTCCCTCCTTTTGTATTCTCTCCCAAGATTTTATATTCCTTACACAGATTTTCCCTTCCCGAAATGCATTCATAACATGAAGAACAGAATGTTGCAGGATAAAGAATAACCTTATCTCCTTTTTTGAAATTTTTTACATCTCCTCTGATTTCCTCTATGATTCCCGAAATATCAGAACCGAGAATATGCGGATATTCAATTTTTAAATTCGGAATTCCCCTTCTTACCCATATATCAAGATGATTCAAGGCACATGCCTTTATTCTTATTTTGATTTCCCCTTCCTTAACTTCCGGATCCTTCAACTCTCCTATTTTAATAACCTCCGGTCCCCCATGGTTTTCAATATAAGCAGCTTTCATTTTATTTTTTTTCTGATTTTATAAACATTCCATTTCCCTTTTAAAGAAAAATCCAAAGAATCAACAATTTTCAAAATTGAGTAAAGTCCGAGTCCCCTTCCCCTTTTGATTACCTTTTCCCAATCTATTTTATTTTCCTCATTTAAAGGCGGTGTTTTTCCCCTGTCCCTTATCTCTATCCTTACATGATTCTTGCACTTCACAATTTTTAATCTCACTTCCCCCTCTTTTCCTTCATACCCGTATTCCTCTGTGTTTGAAATAAGTTCATCTATTACATAGACAAGCTGGTGTGAGACCGAATTATCAAAGTTTTTCTTTAATATCACATAAATTTTATCCCTGAAATTATCCTTATTTTTTAAAGGCACTTTAAAATTTTCTTTGAAAAGCACAGATTCTAATGGCATTCCATAATTATAAAAAACGGTCTTGAAAAAAATCAATAAAGATTGTATATATATAACTAAGTCAATCGAACGCTATGCGAATCAAAAATACTCTAAAAAAATACTTCGGTTATCGGGTTTTCAACAAAGGTGATTTGTCTTTTTCATTTTCACTGAACAATCTTAAAATTTCTTTTCAAAGGGTTCAAATCCCTTTTATTAATAAAAAGGAGGTGCTTGCATGCCCAGAAAAGATAAATTCCCTGTAAAACCTCTGGCTGACAGGGTGGTTGTAAAAAGGATTGAGGAGGAAGAGGAAAAATCTCCGGGAGGAATTATAATTCCGGACACTGCAAAGGAGAAGCCCCAAAAAGGAGAAATAATGGCAGTAGGACCCGGAAGACTGGATGATAAAGGAAATCGAATGCCCATGGAAGTCAAGGTGGGAGACAAAGTTTTATTTTCAAAATATGCGGGAACAGAGGTAAAAATTCAAGGTGAAGAGTATTTAATTATGCGTGAAGATGATATCCTTGCAATAATTGAATAAAAAGGAGGTGAAAAAATGGCAGCAAAAGATATCCGTTATAATGAAGAAGCAAGAAGGAAACTTTTAAGAGGTGTTGAAATACTTGCAAAAGCGGTAAAGGTCACTCTGGGTCCTAAGGGAAGAAATGTGATTCTGGAAAAGAAATTCGGTTCTCCTCAAATTACAAAAGATGGGGTGACCGTTGCTAAGGAGATCGAACTCAAAGACCCCTTTGAAAATATCGGAGCACAACTTGTAAGAGAGGTTGCTTCCAAAACAAGTGATGTTGCAGGAGATGGAACAACCACTGCTACCGTTCTTGCAGAATATATATTCAAAGAAGGACTTAAAATGATGGCAACAGGAGCAAACCCGATGGAAGTCAGAAAAGGAATTGAAAAGGCGGTAAATACTGTTGTTGATGAATTGAAAAAGATATCAAAAGAGGTAAAAGACAGAAAAGAAATCGAACAGGTGGGCGCAATTTCCGCAAACAATGATGAAGAAATCGGCAAGAAACTTGCTGATGCGATGGAAAAAGTCGGAAAGGACGGTGTGATTACAGTAGAAGAAGCAAAAGGTATTGAGACCTATGTAGAGTTTGTTGAAGGAATGCAGTTTGATAGGGGTTATATCTCTCCTTATTTTGTTACAAATCCTGACAAAATGGAATGTGTCCTTGAGGAGCCTTATATTCTAATTCATGACAAGAAAATATCTTCATTAAAGGACCTGCTTCCTGTTCTTGAAAAGGTTGCTCAGAGCGGAAAACCGCTTCTTGTGATCGCGGAAGAGGTAGAAGGTGAAGCGCTTGCCACACTTGTTGTTAACAAATTAAGAGGTACCCTGCTTTCCTGTGCGGTTAAAGCACCGGGTTACGGTGAAAGAAGAAAGGCAATGCTTGAGGATATTGCAATTCTTACGGGCGGGCAGGTAATTTCCGAGGAAAAAGGACTTAAACTGGAAAATGCAAGAATTGAGGACCTGGGAAGGGCTAAGAAAGTCATCGTTGATAAAGATAACACAACCATTATAGAAGGAGCAGGAAAAAAAGAAGATATTCAGGCAAGGATCAAACAGATTAAAATGCAGATTGAAGAAACAAAAAGTGATTATGACAGAGAAAAACTGCAGGAGAGACTCGCAAAACTTGCAGGCGGTGTTGCGGTTATTTATGTGGGAGCGGCAACAGAGGCAGAAATGAAAGAGAAAAAGGCAAGGGTTGAAGATGCTATGCATGCAACAAAGGCGGCTGTTGAAGAGGGAATTGTTCCCGGAGGCGGAGTCGCATTCTTAAGATGCATTCCTGCCCTTGAGAAGCTTGAAAAAGAAACAGAAGGTGACAAAAGAATAGGAATTCAGATTGTTAAAAAAGCATTGAGGGAACCTGCGAGATGGATTGCGGAAAATGCAGGTTTTGAAGGCTCACTTGTTGTGGAAGAAATCTTAAAAAGGGGAGGAAATGTAGGGTTTGACGCAAGAGACGGTGAATATAAAGACATGTTTGAAGCAGGAATAATTGATCCAACAAAGGTCACAAGGATTGCCATTCAGAATGCTGCATCCGTCGCAGCCCTTCTTCTGACAACAGAGGCACTTGTTACGGAGATTAAAGAAAAAGAAAAAGAGACAGGTCCCGGAACTCCTCCGATGGATGAATTCTAATCAAAAAATTGAGGGGGGAGGCTGAGATGTTCCTAAAAAAGAATACCTCCCCCCTCTTATTTTATAATATGTTCTCTTAAAAAGAGGTGAAAGATGCCGATTTATGAATATAAATGTGAAATTTGCAATCATCGATTTGAAGAACTTTTGATGCCGGGTGAGAAAGAACCCGAAAGATGTCCTGAATGCGGAAATAAAAGTATAAGAAGGATGTGGACAGGAAGTGTTGGACTTGTTTTTAAAGGAAGCGGATTTTATATTACGGATTATGCCAGAAAAGAGAATAAAAATAAAAAACAGGAAAAAGATAAAGGGAAAACATGTTCCCCGGATGGTAAATGCAAATGTAAATGAGAAATAAAGTTAAAATTCGGGATATTATTATAGGTGGGGAAGTTTTAGTTTTCGTAGGAGGTCCCTGTGTGATTGAAGATGAGGATTCCACTCTGAGAACCGCATAAAAGATAAAAAAAATAACCGATAAGTTAAATATTCCCTTTATTTTTAAAGCCTCTTATTTAAAAGATAACAGGTCAAGTGAACTTTCCTATCAGGGACCCGGACTTGAGAAAGGTTTAAAAATACTTGAAAGGGTGAAAAAAGAAATAGGGGTACCCGTGCTTTCGGATGTCCATACACCTCAGGAGGTGGATTATGCAAAAGATATACTTGATATAATTCAGCTTCCTGCCTTTTTATCAATGCAAACCTCTTTGACTCTAAAAATAGCAAAGACGGGTAAACCTGTAAATGTTAAAAAAGGGCAGTTCCTTGCACCTCAGGATGTAAAAAAAATAGTTGCTAAGATAGAAAGACAAAATAATAAAAACATTCTTATAACCGAACGGGGTACATTTTTCGGTTACCATAATTTAATAGTTGATATGAGGTCATTCCAGATATTGAATGAAAACGGATATCCTATTGTTTTTGATGCAGGACATTCGGTAAGAAATTACGGAATTCCTTCCTCTGACCCTAAGGGTGGATTCAGAGAATTTATACCCCTTTTAATAAGGTCAGCACTTGCCACAGGATATGTGGATGCACTTTTTCTCGAGGTTCATGAGAATCCTCCTTGTGCAAAATGCGATGCCTCTACTCAATGGCCGATTGAGAAACTTGAACCTATTCTTGAAATGGCAAAGGATATTTATAATAAAGGAAAAGAATTTATTAAAAAATATAACTTTGAATAAAAAAAAATCATTATGACCCTTTTGAGATAAGTTTTGAAGCAGAGAAAAAGTTAAAAGAGATACTTTTAATTATTCAAAAGAAATCCGACTTAAATTTTTTTAATATTAAAATCTTTGACCTTTTAAGATATTCCCTGGCATGGAGAATTTTCCCTGTTATAAGGGATGAAATTGCGGAAAAGAAGCTGTGCGATAAACAAATAAAAGAAATTTTTAATAAAATAAAAGAAAGGGAGAAGATTCTAAAATTTAAATTTTTTTTTAAAACACTTATCTATTCTATATTTTTAATGCTATACAAAGTTTTAAGGAAAAATACAAAATCAAAGGTATTAAGTACAATTTACATTTCTAAAAACATACCCTTTGACTTTCTTTATTTTTCTTTTAAAGCATTTATGATAAACAGAAATTCCTTTTATTTCCCGAAATATTCATTTTTTATTTATTCTTCCTATCAAAGTTATAAAAAAGCAAGGATTTTATGTAAAAAAATATTTTTTAATTTACCTTTACATTTAAGAGAAAAATACAGGGAAATTTTAACTTATTATCTTTTTTATAGAATTCCCTTCTTACTATCTTATATTCCTTATCTTAAAAAGGAATTAAAAAAATATAAGCATTTTTTTACACATCATGAAGTTACAAAAACTTCTCTTTTATTTGTTAATTTAATTAAAAAGTCTTACTCTGTTCAACACGGACATTTATGGAAAAGAAATTCAATCGCAATGGGTGATTTCGGTTTTTTTCCTACAAAATGTGATAAAATCTTGGTATGGGGGGAGGTGTTTAAAAGTTTATTCAGGCAAAGGGGCGTGCCTGAAGACAAAATTTTTATATGCGGTTCCCCTTTTTATGTTTCATTATTTAAAAGAAGAAAAAAGCATAAAAAGATAAAAGGGAGAATTTTGTGGATTACTCAACAAGCAAAGGGAATGGAGGATGAAGGAATTTACATATTTTCTAAATTTCTTGAAGGTTTTAAAATTTATAAGAAAAAAAATAAAGAGTCTTTTTTAATAATAAAAGCCAGAGAAAGGGAAAATTTAAGGATGTATAAGTATTTGCTGGATAAATTTTCAATAAAAGATTATAAGATAACCCTCTCAAATCTATGGGAGGAAATCGAAAAGGCTGAAGTTGTACTATCTTCTTTCTCAACCGCACTTTATGAGGCATTGATCCTCGGAGCAAATATAATAGCCATTTTTCCTGAGAACAGGAACCCTCCTTTTCCGTATAGAGATTTCAACATTCCCTATACCCATGACCCTGAAAAAATTGCCTTTTATATTGAAAATCCGCCTTTGATAAAATTTGATAAAGAGAAGCTCTCCCTTTTTTTTCATAACTTTTTTAATCCTGAAGATGTATATGTGAAATTTGAGAATATTTTAAAATAAAATAAAAAATGATTTTTGATACCCATGTTCATTTAAATGATGAAGATTTTAAAAAAGATATTGATGAGGTGATCGGGAGGGCATTTGAGAAGGGTATTGAAAGAATGTTAGTAGTAGGATATGATGTGGAATCCTCTGAGAAAGCAATAGAGATTTCTGAGAAATATAAAAGCAAAGTTTATGCAGCATGTGCAATTCACCCTCATGATGCAAAGAATTTTGAGAGGGATTTTTATAAGATTGAAGAATTGTCAAAAGAGAATGAAGTGATAGCAATCGGGGAAACAGGTCTTGATTTTTACAGAAATTTCTCTCCGAGAGAAATTCAAATTGAATGTTTTAAAGCCCATATAGAACTTTCACAAAAAAGAAATTTACCCTTGATTCTGCATGTAAGAAAATCGTTTCCGGAAATTTTCAAAATTATCAGTGAATATAATAATTTAAAGGGAGTTTTTCATTGTTTTTCAGGAGGTAAAAATGAGGCAAAAAAAGTAATTGAGTACGGCTTTTATATATCTTTTTCCGGCAGTTTAACTTATAATTCTAAAAAACTTGAGGAAGCTCTAAAATCAGTTCCTGATAATAGAATACTTTTTGAAACGGATGCTCCTTATTTACCACCGAGGCCGCTAAAAGGGAGAAATGAACCTTCTTATATTGTATACACAATAAAATTTGCCTCAAGAGTATTAAATATTGATTTTGAAAAATTATGTGAAATCACATATAAAAACTCTTTAAAAATTTTTAATATTGAATAAAAAAATATCTTTATTTTTAAGAATCTTACTGACTTTTTTGATATTAGGCTTTATTCTTTATAAAATAAACATAAAAGAACTCCTTTTGATTTATAAAAATATTAATTTTATTTATATTTTAGTTGCCATTTTCTTCTATTATTTTGCCTTTTTGATTCTATCACTGAGATGGAAATTTTTATTACTTAATTACAGCAAAAAATTTTCAATTAATGAAATATTTAAAGTCTATTTACTCGGGATGGTCGTAAATACAATTTCTCCTGCGACTTTGGGTGTGGATATTTTAAGAAGTATTTTAATATCAAAAAAAATTGAAGAAGGTAAAGCTTTTGCATTTGCCTCGGTTCTTGTGGATAGATTGATGGGACTCATAGGTATTTTTTCTTTTGTCCCTGTTAGTATACTGATTTTAAAAAGATTGGAAAATCCTTTAAAATTGATGTTTGTTTTTATTTCATTTACTTTTTTAATAATTGCTTTATTATATTTTTCCTGGTCAAACTTTTTTGAAAAAACTTTCAGAAAATTTATTTCAAAGATAAAATTTTTCGGTATAGATGAAAAGTTATTAAAATTTTATAACTCATATAAGATTTATTATAAATATCCCAAAATTTTATTTTTTTCTTATTTTTTAACAATTTTACTTCAGAGTTCATTCAGTATTCAGGCGTTTTTCTGTGCTAAATCATTAGGCTTTGATTTTTCTCCTTTTCTTTTTATTTTTCTTGTTCCTCTTATAAATGCTTTAAACTTTGTTCCTATTACAATTTCCGGAATAGGAATCCGTGAAGCGGGCTTTTATGTCCTTTTTTCATATTATCTTTCTCCTGAAAAAGCAGTTTCTCTTTCTTTTCTTTATTTCTTAACCGGTGTTTTTGCAAATTTACCCTTTGTGTACTATTTTTTCAAAAATCCTTTAAAAAATGAAAAATGAGATAAATTATTCATATAATTTAAATCCATGCTGACCCTTGAAAATTTGTATGAACCGATAAATGAAGGAATTTTAAGAGTAAATGAGAAAATTAACGAAATTTTCAATTTATCTTATTTTCCCGAGATACCCGAGGACCTTTTGCAGGGAAAGAGATTAAGACCCGCCCTTTCCCTTTACTCATCTTATGCATTCAAAGAAATGAGTGAAGAAAAGATAAATGTGGCTGTTTCGAGTGAGCTTATCCATTTTGCATCTTTAATTCATGATGATGTTGTTGATGAAGCACATCTAAGAAGGAATACCCATACACTTAATCATTTTTATGGAAATCACACTGCCGTTCTTCTGGGAGATTATGTTTTTTCAAAGGCAATGGAATTCATAAGTTCTGTAAAGAATGAAGAGCTTTTTGAAATTTTGTCAAAAACCTCTGTTGAAATGTGTGAAGGTGAAATCATGGATGAATTTTTGAAAAGGGAGGATAGATTTTTACTTGAGAATTACATAAGCCTTATCGACAAAAAAACCGCTTCCCTTTTTGCAGCCTCCTGTGAGATGGGGGCTGTTTTGATAGGGCATAAAAAAAGGGAAACGATAAAGAAATTCGGAAGAAAATTCGGTATTCTTTTTCAAATTATGGACGATTTAAGCGATTTTGTGAATGCAGGGGAGGATGTTGATAATTCGAAAATCACCCTTCCTCATATTATTTTTAAAAATGAAATAAAAAAGAAGTTTCCCGAATTTTTTAACAAAAAAGAAAAAGAAATAAGTTACAAAGTCAGAGATTTTTTGCTTAAAATGAATGCGATTGAAGAGTCTTATAGATTTATTGAGAGATTTTTTTCTGAGATTAAAGAAATTGTTGTTAAAATTGAGAAACCGCTCAAAGATTACTTATACTCATTTATTGAATATCTTGAAAAAAACAAAATAGGGATATTTAATGAAAAAAAGGTTCAAACCCTATATAAAAAATAAAAGAAATGATATCAAAACTTTTAAAACCCGAACGTGTAATTCTTGACTTAAAAGGCAAAACAAAGAAAGAGGTATTAAAAGAGATGGTTGATGTGCTTCCTTTGAGCGAAGATAAAAAGAAGAATGTGTATGAGGCAATTTTAAAAAGGGAGGAAATAGGTTCAACCGGAATCGGAAAAGGAATTGCCATACCTCATTCAAGGAGTGTGATGCTGGATGATGTTTATCTTGTTGTGGGAGTCAGTAAAGAGGGAGTTGACTTTGATGCAATTGATGGAAAGCCTGTTAATCTTATTTTTCTCTTATGTGCTACTCCTGTTGATCCTGATTCAAGGTATTTAATAACTTTGGGTAAGATTGCTCATCTTGCAAGGGCTTTATCAAAAGACCAGAGTTATTTAAATATAGATAACAAGGAAAAATTTATAAAATACCTCCGTGACCTGGAGGCAAAAGGTGGCTAAGATAATAAACATTTTGATAGCAATAAATGATATGGATGCAGAGCTGAGATTATATGAAAATCCCTATTACCAAAATCTGGGATTTGAGATGGATGAAAAGAAAATTCAGAAATTAAAGAAGGTGAGGGAGAGGGAAATTAAAAAATTGCCCCAAGATATAAGGGAGGAATATGAAAGGTTATCTCAGAGATACGGTAAAGGAGTTGCTCCTCTTGTGGAGGGCACATGTCTTAACTGTTTTTCCGTGCTTCCCACAGCGATGATTTCCGAGAATAAAAAGAGGGAAATACTTAAATGTCCCAATTGTTCAATATTTTTATATAAGGTTTAAAGATGGAAGAAAAACCTTTAACTCCGCAACCGCCTTTACAAATTGAGGTAGGAGAAAAAGAAGGAGAAGGGATATATTCAAATTTTGTAATGATCATCCATTCTCCTTCTGAGTTCATTCTTGATTTTGCGAGAATAATGCCGGGGATACCCAAGGCAAAAGTTCAGGCAAGGATAATAATGACTCCTTCGCATGCAAAGATGCTTTTAAAAGCATTAAAAGACAATATTGAAAAATTTGAGGCAAAGTTTGGTGAAATAAAAGTTCATGAACAAGAGATAAAAAAGATCGGTTTTTCTCCTGAAAAATGAATTTGGTTTGTTAATAAAATTAAAACCCAAATCATTAAATAAAGTCAAAAAATTATGGAGATTTTCAAAAAATTAATGAGAAAAGAAAAAGATTTGAATCCGGTTTTGATTTTCATCCCTCTCGGTTTGTTCAAAATTCTGAAAAATTCCTGAAAAAACCCGATATTCTTAAAGCATCTTCAAAAATTCTCCACCACTTTTTACTCCACACGATAACCTTTAATATCTTCTGCCTTGCATGACTCACTATATAACCCACCGCTAAAAACATATAATACCTGAACCTCTGTGGGACTTTGTCCCACAACGTTGAGGGGCTTCGCTCCTCAAACTCCCCGAAAATAAATTTGAAAAAAAATTAAAAAATTAGGGGGTTTGGGGGACTTTGTCCCACAACGTTGAGGGGTTTCACCCCTCAAACTCCCCGAAAATTTTTATTTTTGATAAAAAACTCAGAGACAGCTCCGCTGTCTCGGGCTTTGCCCCTCAAACTCGCCGAGGATAATTCATAAAAATAAAAGATTTAAAATAATTTAGGGGGTTTGGGGGACTTTGTCCCACAACGTTGAGGGGTTTCACCCCTCAAACTCCCCGAATAATAAATTAAAAAATGAAAAATTAAAAACAGGGGGGATTGGGGACGAAGTCCCCCAACGAAAGGTGAAAAATTTTTACCCCTTTTATTTGACTTTCCCTTTAAATGGTATAATTAAAAAATATGAAAATTTTTTATTTAAAGATTTGGGGTCATTATAATTTAAAAATGAACAACATAAGGTTCAAATCCGAAAAATTTAAGGAGGTTTTAAAATGAGGTGGATGGTTTTGGCATTGCTCTTTGTAGGCATGTCTGAAAATTTAAGTAATGTGCCCAAAGTATACACTTATGAAGACATAGAAGAAATCCGAAAAGAAACACAAGAGAAAAAAGGAATAGTGGGATGTGAAAAATTAAACATATTGAAGATTTTTGGTATTAAACCTTTTGTTGATGTATTTCTAATAGGCAGGATTGTAAAATTAAAAGAAGACCCCGAAAGTTTAGATTTTCCAAGAAAAATTTGGATCGTACCTGACTCAATAATATGGGCGAGTGAGATAAAAGATACATATTTTGTAAAAGTTTCGTCTGGTGATGTAGTGGTAAAATTGAAAAATGGAAGAAAAATAAAAATTAAAATGCAGTATCATTGGAAACAGGGCGATTCTTTAATTTTGCCTATTACATATTTTCCTCCTTATGATTTAAAAATCGGTGAAAAAGCATTTTTTGCTCTTTCCTCTTATGCATCGGCTCCTAAAATACCATTTGCGGTAATTGATTTTCCATTCATAGGTAAATTTGAGTTATTAAAATTTATTAATCTGAAATATGAGAAGAAAGAAGAATTATTATTGGAAAAAGAAAGGGAGAGATTAAAAAATAAAAAAACTTTTAATAATTTTTATTGTTTAATATACAAATATGAGATAAAAGGAGATTCAGTTTATCATATGCCAGAGGTAATTCGTTTTTTAAAGAAATTCAAGCCAAATAAAAAGTATGAAGTATACAAATTAACGATGGAAGGTAAATTAAAAAAAGAAATTATGGAAGGAAAAAAATTAGTTAATGTGGACAAATGTTTCGTCATATCCTTAAAAGATTTTTTAAAAGTTATAGAAAAAAGAGCAAGAAGAATTAAAGAGAAGTCCGATATTTTAAAGAATGAAAAAGAAGCATATTTTTGGGAATGGAAAATTCATCAGCAACCAACAGAAGGCGAATACAAAGACATACCTTATAAAATCTGGCATTAAAGAGGAGATTTAAAATGAAAAGTGCATTTATATTGTTATTCTTAATAAATAATCCGCCTTTCACTTTTTTTGGCTCACATTGGAGGTATCCTGTAAATTATCCTATGGAGAAGATAAAATATAAATACGGGTTTGAAACGCCTATAAATTTTGATACAGTTTTAAAAGGTATTTTTTACACACCCGATGGAAAAGTAGATACTATGTGGCTTTTATTTGAAAATAAAGAACCTTTGACCCTGGATGAAAAAAATCTTTTTCTTCAAGCTTTAGGTGCTTGGTTGGATGGCATGCAAGATATTGGGACTCAACTTCCACCTTGGGGAGGAGGAAGAACGGGATATGAGACTATTGATACAATTTATAATGATACAAGTAAAATTTTTAAGGCAGATATATATGAAAGACATACCTATCATCCTTATTATAAAAAAGATACAATAATAGAGGACGATAAACCGGCTCATACATTTGTTTATTATGATAAAGATAAAATTTTTGCAAATGAAAGGATAATTACTCATTATTATATGATCTTTAACAAACTTAAAGATTGGCACAGGGGGAACAGATGCTCCTCCACCTGGTTATTATTCTTTATATGCTGTTGCAATACATGAGATAGGGCATACACTGGAATTAGGTCATTATCCAGGTGGTATAATGGATCCTTTATATAAATACCTCCCCGCCCCAGATTCAGGTTCAATAGCAGGGGCTTGTTCGTCTTTCTTCAAAATAAGATCTTCCTGAAATAGTTTTTTTCATGATTAAATCCTCCTTATGTTTTTAGAGAATTTTTCTTTATATATTTTATCAAGTTCTTCTTTTAGTTTTTCAATTTTAAGTATGATTTCAAAAAGAT
>JAJRUZ010000027.1 GCA_024277525.1 Caldifarciminota bacterium
GATCTTTATTCCTGCATCGTATGCTTCTTTTATTTTTTCAACATCCACACCCTTTGTTGCGCCGAGAATTCTGACTTTTTCTGGATACTCTGATTCTTTTTCAATTATTTCCTTTATTTTTTCAAGCCTTTCAGTTATTTTCAGATTTTCTAATTTTTTTAATAAGTTCATAGACCTTATCCCTTTCATCGGTTATTATCATGATTCCGCGAAAATTATCGAGAAATTTTCTTTTTTTAAAAGGAGAAATAAAAACACCTCCTTTTATTTTTTCGACTCTTTTAATCCATTTAATCGGGACTTCCCTTGTCCAAAAAATTTTTTCAACAATTATTTTATCACTGTTTATTTTATATTTAATCGGAAAAAGGAAATTATTAAGGGAAAAAGTGAATACAATTAATGAAAGAAAGGAATAAAATGAGCCGAATCCGATGAATGCGAGAAAAGAAAAAATTAAGATGACGGAGATTGCGAAAATCCCTTTAAGTTTATGTTTTTTTAAAAGCCATATTTTCCATTCCATCATAATTATTAATTATAAAGTTAATCTTTTTTTATATAGAAAAAGTATGTTCTCTCATCCCAAAGAAAGGAATCCACTTTTATATAATTATTTTTTAAATAAAACTCAAAGTCTTGCCATATAACAGGACCCTTTTTATAAATTTTTGCTTCCTGAAAAAAATTGGGCTTGTATATTATTACACTGTTTGGAATTCTTTTTTTTGCATAATTTATCAATATTTCTCCGTTCAGGAAACCGAAGTTCTTACAGAATTCCGTGCTTCTGTAAGGTGCAAAATTATAAAGGGGCATTGCAAATTCAGGAAATGTGAATCTGCCTGTGCTCACTATCGGTGCAAAATCAAATATTAGAACCTTTTCTCCTTTTTTTGTATATTGTAAAGTTTTCTGCTGAAGCTGTGATAGAATTTTTATATCAGGATTTCTGAGATAACTGCTGGTATCCGTGTCTATGAACTTGTTGTAAGGGTCAGCAAAGGCACCTATTACAATAAAAGAGAAAACAGCAGTGATAATAGTTGTATTTTTCAGGATGTTATAAAATGGGTATTCTTTTATAACTTTAAAAATCAAAACTATTAGAAGTACACCAAGTGGATAATAATAAAAAGTGAACCAGTGAGAGAGAGGGTGGAAAATAAATTGAGGAATAAGATAGGATAAAATAAGTAAAAGAAAAAGTAAGAAATGGAAATTCTTTAAGAGTATTTTTCTCAAATTATGATTAAATATAGAGGTAAAAAACGGAACCAGGAGAGGCAAAAGACAGGTAATTATAATTTTTACGGCATAATAATCCCTTTTTAAAGTTGAAATCAAAGAAGGGAATCTTTTTCTGAATACGAGTTTTATTCCCCAGAAATTCCACAGATAGGCTTTAAATATCGTTTTGAAGCCAGCGTTAATGAAGTAAGGTAGAAGAAATACGATATGCCATAATAAAAAGAAAATAAGAAGGTAAAATATTTCCTTTATCTTTTGTTTTTTTGTTATGAAGATTAATATTAAAAATACAAAAAATAAAGGTAAAGAGTTTATCCTGGTTAATGCGGAAAAGCTGAAAAAAGTGGCTGTAAGAAATGTTTTTAATAACACATGATTAAATCTAAAATAGGAATAGATTGCAAGTATTTGTAAAAGGTTCACAAGCGAAAAGGGATAAAAAGTTGAAGAGAAGAATATAAAGGGTGTATTTAAAGCAATAAGTATAAGAAGTAAATTTTTCTCCTGGATTTTCAAAATTTTCATAATTTTAAACATAAAAAATATTGATATAATAAACAATAAAGAACTGATTATTCTTCCTGTAAGTAAGGAAATCGGAAAGATCTTAAAAATTATTCCGTAAAAAATAGGAAGGAAGGGAGGTTGATGATAAAAATAATCTTTATAAATTGAAATTCCATCTTTAAAAAGGGAGGAATAAAATAAATAATAACATTCATCCACATGATTTACTCCTCCGTAATATATATAAAAAATGACCTCAAAAATTAAAAAGAGGAAAAGAGGGAAAAAAAATTTTTTTTCTGGCATAATTAATTATTATAATAAAACACCATATAGTTCCGCATTTTTATATTCATAAATCAAATTTTGGGGCCATATTTTCTGTTCCATTATCTTTTCTTCCATATTTTCAAAAATCCAAGACTGCCAATGTCGAAGGAATCTATCAGAAGGTAATTTTTCAATAGATAATAGTAATATATATCTTTTATATTTCTGTTTCCCCATGTGTTAAATATATAAATAGGTTTCTTTATTTTGAGGGATTTGAAAATATCTTCTTCGATTTTTTTGTAATATCCTCCAGGAGCTACATAATCATATTTGGTAGGATTAGGTCTGTCTATAAGAAAAAATAAAGTAGAGGCACCATAAATGCAAAACACATAATCTTCTGTTTTTATGTGTTTAAGGACAAATTTTTCCAATTGTTCCAACCCTTTTTTTTCCTCTTTGCTCACAAATACAATTGCCTTTTTCATTCTTAATATATATTTTCTGGTTGAACATAAATTAAAAAGGTAAGTAAAACTTCTAAGCATGAGATAAGATAAAAGAAAAAGAATCCCGGATTTAAGGGTTAATTTTTTAAAAAAATTGTAACGGGACTTGGCTTTGTTTTGAGTAAAAATTTCTTGAATTAGCCTAAAAAAGAGCAAAAACACAAAAGGATAAGTGCTTAAAAGTCTATGATATTGAGGGGTCTGGACTATTGCTGAAATATATTGAAACAAACCTAATATGAAAAACATACAAAGTAAATTATTACGCGGGTAAATAAAATTCATGATAATTTTGGGTTTTAAGATGTGAGCATATAAGAAATAAATAAAAATAAAAATTGGCAAATAATTCATGAAAACCCAGAAAAACTGCGTTACTGCTTTTGTAATCCTCAATTTTAATATACTTTCTAATAATTCAAGCGGAGTGCCTATGAAATATGTGTAAAAAAAACCTGTATGTTTCGGTAAGTAGCCTATGAAAGGAAATACAAATACAGAATATAAAAACTCTTTTAGAATATTATATTTGATTAAATAAAATATGATTAAAAGGTTAAATAAAATTAATCCTAAACCAAAGTAAAGTGAATTTACCAAAAATCTTTTAAAATGTTTTCTATAAAATAAAAAAAGAAGTACAAGAATGCTTAATATTAACAATGTTCCGTTATTTATCATGGTCATGAATACACTCCCCGCCGTAAATCCGCTTAATATAAGGTATAATGAATTTTTTCTTTCAAAAAACAAATATAAAAACAAAGCTGTAACAAGGGTAAAAAAAGAAGAATACCATTTATGAGAAGGAATCAGCAGAAGGGTTGATACTGTAATTACAAAGAAAAAGCACATCCAGATTCTCCATCTCAAATCTAAAATTTTTGACGATATAAAGAAAAGTATAAGAGCCTCTATGGAAATCAAAAAAGCCACGAAAATACGTGGAAAAATAAGATTGACCCCGAATATTTTAAAAAGCGGAACGTTAATAAAAAAAGAGACAGGTCCGATGAATTCGAAAATGTCTTTATATAAAACTTTCCCTTTTAAAATGTACTCACTGCCATTCAAGATGATTCCTTCATCTGGATGAAGTGGATAATGGAAAGCAATTAAAATTGGAAAAAGAAGCCAGAAAACAAAGATGAATAAAATTGAAATTTTTCTAATGTTCATCAATTAAATTATAAGAAATTTTCTTTCATAAAAATTCAGATTTCTGGAATATACAGGACCAACTGTTTTTATTATGGTGTCTAAAAGAGACCTCTTTGAGTAGTATTTCATTTTTCCATTTTTCTATTTCTTCACGGGAAATGTAATGAGTAAGAGGAGAATTCATCTGATCATACACAATATGATGTATTTCCTTAAACGGAAATTTTGAAATGTAATTTAAATATTCCCTATAAAAAAACTTTTTTAAAATTGTCCTTGTTGAAAGATAAACCAAAATTGAAGGTAAGTAAGAAATATAATAAAGAAGTTTGGGATTAATTTTAGAAAATATATTCCTTCTCAATGGATCAAAATATTTTATAATCCAATCGTTCCCTTCTCTTGCATAAACCCATATAATTAACTTGCCCTTTTCTTTTAAAACAGAAGTTAAAGATTTGAAACCTTCATAAGGAGAAGGCAGATGATGAATTACTCCGATAGAATATACAATATCAAATATATTTTTGAAAGGTAAAAAATATATGTCTCCCTGAATCACATGAACATTTGATAAATGCATTGTATTCTCAAATGCCACTTCTACAGAATTTCCGATATCTATTCCTATTATCTCTTTTGCTCCGAGTTTTTGGACCTGAACAAGATGCCTTCCTTTTCCGCAACCTGCATCAAGCACAATTTTATTTTTAAATTCCGACGCATTAAAAGGGGATATCCAATCCAGAAATTGTTTCTTATAGAAAGAGTAAATATTCCCATGTAATTTCCATTCTGTTCCGAATCTCTCGCCTACTTTTCTTTTAATATGTGTTAATTTTTGTGAGTCCAGTATCCTAGGTATCCCTCTTATTATGGGAAAAGAAGAATTACAATTTTTACATATCAAACTTCCACCAAATATTTCTTTATCTTTCTTCGTTTTTACATATATTTTAAACTCTGATTTACATTTTGGACAACAAATGAATTTCAGAAGATTATATTTCATAGAACTTAAATAATAAAATATTATAAAATTTAAACGCAAATATGAAAAGCAAAAAACTCAATTTGGGATGTGGTAAATTTCATAAAGAAGAATATATAAATGTAGATATAAGCTCTAAGGTAAAACCTGATATCGTTTGTGATTTAAACAATTATCCTTTACCTTTCAAAGATAATTCTTTTGAAATAATTGAAGCAGACCATGTTTTAGAACACTTGTACAATCCATTTCAAGTGATGAAAGAGATTCACAGAATAGCCAAACCTAATGCTAAAGTAATTATCCGAGTTCCTCATTTTTCGAGGGGATTTACACACGCAGACCATAAGAGGGGATTTGATATTACATTTCCTTATTACTTTAAGCCAGAATTTAAAGCCGGCTATCAGGGTGTAACCTTTTATTTAGAAAAACTTAAATTAAGATGGTTTTCTCAGCCTTATTTAAAAAGGGAAGTATTATCAAAATCTATTTTTTATATTGCTCTTTTCACAGGTAAAATAATAGACTTTTTTGCCAACCTTTCGCCCTTCCTATGCTCAAGAATATGGTGTTTTTTAGTAGGAGGATTTGAGGAAATTGAATTTCATTTTCGTGTGATTAAATAATTCAACTCAAATACTTTTGTTTCCACTTAATAAATACGAAAAGTGTCCATAACTTCTTTCTGTGGTCTTTAATTTTTTCTTCATGTTCCTTAATTAAATTTCCTATATAACTTGTAGAAAAAAATTCATTATCACTTAAAAGAACTTCTCTGAATAAGGAATTAAGTTTTCCTCTTATCCATTTTGCCACAGGAATTCCAAATCCCTTTTTTCCTCTTTTTATTATCTTATCGGGTATTTTACCTCTCATAAGTTTTTTTAAAATAATTTTTGTTTTCCACCCCTCAACTTTGAACCTTTCAGGAAGAGATTGGACAAACTCAATCAATTTATGATCCAAAAAAGGAGCCCTCACTTCGAGTGAGACACCCATACTTGCTCTATCCACTTTAAAAAGAACATCCTCACTGAGATAAGTTTTAAAATCAAAATTAAGATAATCCTGAATATCCTGTCCCGGATAAAAACCCACCGTTTTTTCAATAAACTCCTCAAATTCTATTTTTGCATCTTCAAGAATATCCTTTTTAAAAAGTTTTTCCTTGTCCTCAAAATTAAAAGAGCCCATCCAGTAAATATGTTTCTTCCATCCGTTCTCTTCTGCTCCTTCAAGGAATTTCTTTACTTTAAAATCAAAACTGAAATTTGCATGTGATACGGGTAATTTGTTTCCTATAAATTTTGTGAAGTTTCTGACAAAAGAGGGTAATAATTTGTATATTTGAGAAATTTTATGAGCAAAATAGGTGGGATATCCACCGAATAATTCATCTCCTCCGTCTCCTCCGAGTGCAACTTTTACAAAATTCCTTGTAAATTTTGAAAGTAAATAAGTGGGAAGGATTGAAACATCTCCCAGAGGCTCATCAAGAAATTCAAACACTTCTGGAAGAACATTGAGCATTTTCCCTTCATCGAATATTTCCTCATAATGTTCGGTATCTAAAAATTTTGCTGTTTTTTTTGCATAGAAAGACTCATCAAAAGACTTTTCCGTAAAAGCAATATTAAAAGTTTTTACATCCTGGATATACTTTTTTGCAAAATAAGTAATGGTTGAAGAATCTATACCCCCTGAAAGGAATATGCCCAGGGGAACATCACTTCTTAGTCTTATTCTTACGGATTCTGAGATTAAATCCTCAAGAATCTCAATTGCTTCTCCAAGTTTTATGCCTTTCCGAATTTCTCTCTTTATTTTCCAATAAGGAAAAATTCTTATCTTGTTTTCTTTTAAAACAAGGGTATGACCCGGAGGGAGTTTTTTTATACCTTTTATAATACACCAAGGAGAAGGAACATACTCAAGGGTAAGATAAAGATTTAAGGATTTTAAATCAATTTCTTTTACAATTTGAGGATGTGAAAGGATTGCTTTCAGTTCCGAGGCAAATATGAAAAAATTATTTAAATCACCGTAATAAAGGGGCTTTTCTCCTGCTCTGTCTCTTGTTAAAATCAATTTTTTTTCCTTATTATCCCATAAAGCAATTGCAAACATTCCGTTGAGATATTCGGGAAAGTTCTCCTTTTTTTCTTCATATAAATGCACTATCACTTCTGTATCGGTTTTTGTGCTGAACTTATGTCCCTTTTTTATCAGTTCTTTTCTTAATTCAACATAATTATAAATTTCTCCATTAAAAATAACCCAAACCGTTTTATCCTCATTTGATATGGGTTGTTTTCCTGTCTCTAAATCAATTATTGATAGTCTTCTCATACCCAGTCCGATATTTTCTTTTATAAAATATCCTTCTTCATCCGGTCCCCTGTGAACCATTGTATTATTTATTTTTTCTAATAACTGAGAATCAATTTTTTCTTTTTTATTTATAATTCCGCAAATTCCGCACATTTAACAGTTTGTTTTTTCTTTTATTATGTAAGGCTTTTTATCCTGTGATTCAAAATATGCTCTCACAAGCAACTCCGCTATAAGTCCCATTAAAATAAACTGAACACCCATCGGGAAAAACATAAAAGATATTAAAATCTTGGGATTTTTATGGACCCATACATTTAAAAATATCTTATCATAAAGTGTCCATAAAGCGAATAAAATCCCGATAAAACACAGCATAATTCCTATTCCGCCGAAAAGGTAAATGGGTTTTGTTTGAAATGCTCCGAGAAATTTTACCGTAAATAAGTCAAGGATGACCTTAAATGTTCTTGAAAGCCCGTATTTACTTTTTCCTCTTTTTCTTTCCCGGTGATTCACCGGTATTTCTGTAATCTTTGCTCCTACCATATGTGCAAGAGCGGGTAAGAACCTGTGCATTTCTCCGTAAAGTTTTATATTTTTCACAATCTCTTTTTTATATGCCTTTAAAGTGCATCCGTAATCATGTAATTTAACTCCTGTCACAATACCTATAATCCAGTTTGCAATTTTTGAAGGCAAAATCCTGGTCAAAAAAGGGTCCTTTCTTTCCTTTCTCCAACCGCTTACTACATCATATCCCTTTTCCATTAATTTTATCAACTTTTTAATATCCGAAGGGTCATTTTGAAGGTCTGCATCAAGCGTAATTATTATATCTCCGTTTGCATTCTGAAATCCTGCATAAATTGCAGAGGTTTGACCGAAATTTCTTGTAAATCTTATTCCTTTTATATTCTTATCCTTTTCTGAAAATTTCCTTATAATTTCCCAAGATTTGTCTTCGCTTCCGTCATCAACCAAAATAATTTCATAATTATCAATTTTTTGAAATTTTAAAGAAGTTTTTAACTCTTTGACAAGTTCTTCAAGATTTTCTTCTTCATTATATACGGGAATTACGATTGAAATAAAGTTATCTTTTTTCATTTTATACAGGGACATTCTGATTCATGCCATTTTAAAAATTTTTCTATTCCTTTTTCAAAATCGGTTTCAGGATTATAAGATAAAAGTTTCTTTGCTTTTTCAATATTTGCCCATGTTTTTTTTACATCTCCCTTAGGTAAAGGGAGTTTTTTGATTTTTGCTTTTTTACACAGTTTTTTTTCAAGAATTCTTATAACCTCAAAAAGGGGAATCGGTTTTGAATTTCCCAGATTAACAATTTCAAAGTCTTTATCAAGATTAATTGAGTTTAAAATTCCCTTTGTAATATCATCAACATAAGTATAGTCCCTTTCGGTTTTCCCGTCTCCATATACAGGTAATTCTTCTCCTTTAATTATTTTTTTTGTAAACTTATGAATTGCCATATCAGGTCTTTGAGCAGGACCGTAAACTGTAAAAAATCTTAATATAATAACTTTTAATCCATAAAGTTTTGAATAATTATAACATAATATTTCTCCTGCTCTTTTTGAAAATCCGTAAGGAGAGGCAGGTTTATCAGCAGATTCTTCTTCGAAAAAAGGAGGAGGGCATTTTCTGTCTCCATATACAGATGATGAAGAACCGAATATCAGTCTTTTAACATTACATGAATTCATTGTATCAAGAATACTTAATGTTCCTTTAATATTGACTTCAATATATATTTCCGGATTTTCAATTGATGCTCTCACACCCGGTCTTGCAGCAAGGTGAATTATCAGTTCTGGCTCTTCCTTTTTAAAAATTTCCTTTAATTTGTTTTTATTAAGAATATCTGTTTTATAAAATTTAAAATTATTATAATCTTTTAATTTTTTAAGATTTATCTGTTTAAGGGCTTCATCATAATAAGGGTCAAAATTATCTATACCGCATACTTCATAATTCCTCTCAAGAAGTTTTTTCGTTAAATTGCTACCAATAAATCCTGCACATCCTGTAACAAGAATTTTCATCAGGATTAATTTTATGTCTAAGTTTTAAATTATTTCAATAAAAACTATAAAATATGAAAATGAGCTTAAAACAAATGCCCATCGGTTCGGAATATTATTTTGAGCCTAATTACATTTTCAATAAAAAAAATGAAAATTTTAATTTTTATAAAAAATATTTTAAAAATTATAAACTCTTTTTCTCGGGAAGGGACGCATTGAGATTTTTATTAAGAAAACTCTCTGAAAGTTATTTTTATTTACTACCTTCTTATCTATGTTACGAAGTTATAAGACCTTTTGAAGAATTAAATTTAAATTACGATTTTTATAGAATTTATTTTCAACCCGCACCTTTAATTGATTTTGATAATTTGAAAAAGAAAGCAAAAAAACATAAAAATCCGTTAATTGTAATTATAGAATATTTCGGTTTTACCTATGATTATAGTCTTGAATTTCCCTTCATTCTCGATATTTCACATTCCCTTCTGAGTGAAAGGGAAAGAAAATGGGAAGTAAAACCTCTTTATATCTTCGGTTCATTGAGAAAATTACTACCCCTTACGGATGGAGGGATTTTATTTTATAATGAAAATTTAAGCAATGAAGTTGCAAAACCTGACCCTAAGATGTTCTTAACAAAGTTTTCTGCAAATTTAATAAGATTCTTGCATAATATTATACCAGAAGAGACCGAATTTTTATACTCTTATGCATATAATAAACTTGATAAAAAATTTGAGGAAGCATTATCAAAAAGTAAAAATCCGAAGAAAATTTCTTTACTTTCCGAATATCTGCTTAAAAGAATCCCTTTTAAAAAATTCAAGCAAAGAAGAAGGGAAAATTTTGAATATCTTTTATCACACATGAATAATAAAAAAATAAAACCTATGTTTAATAATCTTCCTGATAAAATTGTGCCTCTTAATTTTCCTTTTTGGAGTGAAGAAAAAGAAAAAATAAAAAAACTGCTTGTCTCTCATAGAATTTATCCTCCCACACTCTGGTCGTACATTCCGAATACTATCCAAAAAGGGGAATTTCCGGAAGTGTATGAGGTTCCGAAAAAATTACTTTCTCTTCCTTGTGACCACAGATACAATTTAAATCACATGGATAAAATAATCAAAATTTTAAACAATGTTTAAAATATTTTTATTTGCCTTACCAATTTCCAATTTCACTCATTAGGATACTTTTTACAAGGTTCTTGTATTAAATGATTCAATTTACATTACCGCAGATGCAGGATTGTATGTATTTGATTTTCAGAGTGATTCCCTTGTCTACAAATACACAAATTCTGACTCTTTGCCGTTTCCGCCTTATTATGATTTAAAAACAGAAAACAGAATCTTATACTTTACTTTAGAGAATAATCTCTGTTTCCTTGATCTTAATAATAAAGAAACATATTTTTACGACCCTCTTTTTTTAAGAAAAGAAAAATTTAACTCTATCCTGTTAAGAGGTGATACGATTTTTCTGGGAGGGGATAAAGGCTTAACCGTTCTCTACACAAATAAAACAAGATTCACCTTTGATGATTCGGTAATTTTTGAGTCAAGAACAGGTTATATAAAAGGTGATACAATCCTGTCATTGAATATATCGGAAGATACCCTATTAATCGGTACAAGATATGGATTGTATAAGATTGAAATTGATTCTATAAGTTATAAAACACCTGTATTACATTCACAAATTTCGCAAGGCAAAATTTTTTCAATTTTAAAAAAAGATAATAAAATCTTCGTTTCTTCTGATAGTCTCTTGTATCTTTATCCCGATTCCATTATTATATATTTCAATTTTCTTATATATTCAATTGATTACAGGAATGATTCAATTTTTGTAGGCACTGAAAAAGGGCTTTATCTTGTTTATAACAATCAAAAAATCCTTCTGACTCCTGATTCATCCCTTACATTTGATATAAAGGTTTACAGGAATAAAATATACGGTGCGGGTGAATCAGCCTATGTTTATGATTTAAAGGAAAAAAGATATAAAAAGTTAAAAATGTTTTTTAAAGAACTTACATCTAACCATGTATCCTCCCTTGAAAAATTCAGGAGTTATTACATAATTGGATTAAGGGGAGGAATAGATGTTTTTAATGAAAAATATGAGAGAGTAAAAAAAATTCTAAACGGATGGATAAGAACAATAGATGCCTCTCAGGATTGGATAATAGCAGCAAAATGGTGTGCGGGTATCTTTGTTATAGATTCCCAATTTAATACAGTAGATACTTTGAATCAAGGGGATTGTATCCAGTGTTTAAGATTTCGTGATGATTCAACATTTTTTATTTTAAGACCCGATGCTTTGATTGAATTAAAAAAAATTAACGGTGATATTTTATATAACATATTTATCTCCGGATGGCCGATGGATATAGAGAAGAAAGATAAGTACTACATAACCGTAACCACAAATGGTGATGTCTTCAAAATAAATGAAGATTTTTCTGTTGAGAATTTAATGAATATAGGAACCACAATTTATGATATAGCAATATTCGAAAATGACATATTTTTTGCAACATTAACGGGTATTTATTATTATGAGTTACCTGACATGAATTTTAAAAAGAAATTCGTTCCTCCTGATCCTTATACAATATCAATAACAACAGACAAATACGGTAATGTTTATGCTCTTTCAAAATCAGGATTGATTTTTATAGATAGGGAAAGGAAAGATTTTAAGGTGTTTTCTCCCGGACCTGCCTCCTTATTAAATACAGCAACATTGGATTCCAGAGCATCGGAATCCGCCGGTCTTTTATATTATATAGAAAATGAAGAAAAATTATTAATAGGTACAGCAGAAGGTTTTTCAATAATGGATGTAAAAAATTTCAGACCCGAAGAAGAACCCTCTTTTTTGATCTTTCCTAATCCGTTTAAAAAAGAAAAAGGATTCTTTTATATAAGAAGTCCTTATGAAGTAAGCAAAATATTTATTATTTCTCCTTCGGGTATTCAAAAGGAATTGAGTTTTTTGAAATTAAATAATAAATACAAAATTAATGCAAATGAAATAGAAAGGGGATTTTACATTTTAAAAGTGAAAACTGATAAGGGTTTTTTCACCGGTAAGGTTGTGTGTGAATAATGAAATTTAAAGTTTATCCCGGTGATTTCATTGTCGAAGAAGTCTTAAAGAGGGGTATAATAAAAGATAAAGGAAGATATAAAATTTTTAAGGCAAAAAAGGAAAATATAGAAACTCTATATTTAAAAAAATTTCTTGAAAAAACATTTGGCGCAAAGGTAAGTTTTGCAGGATTAAAAGATAAAAAATCGGTAAGCTATTTTTATTTCTCAGCAAAGGGTGATATCCCGAATTACATAAGTTTTAAAAATTTCTCTGCAGAGCATATAGGTTATTCTGATAAAGAACTATCCGGAAATGATATAGAAAAAAATAATTTCAGAATAGTGTTGAGAAATGTAAAAAAAGAAGAAAAAGAGAAAATATTTGAAATTTTGGAACAAATCAAAAAAAACGGTTTTCCGAATTATTTTGATTCCCAGAGAGTTTCACATGAGGGTAGAGGATTCTTTTTTGAATATTTATTAAAAGGTGATTTTAAAAATGCTATAAAGACTCATTTGTTATCAATTTCACCTGAGGGAAAGAGGAATATAAGAAGATTTAAGAAAATGGTCAAAAAATATTTTGATGAACCTGAAAGAATACTCCCTTATGTACCTTCTGATGAAGAAAAAGAGATAATTTTGAAATTAATGAAAAAAAAGTATAAGGAAATAATCAGGGGAATTAAGAGGATAAATTTAAAGATTTATTTTGAAAAATTTTCATCTTTTATATGGAATAAAGCAGTTTCCAAACTTTTAAGAAAAAAGAAAATAAGTAAAAGGGAAGGCTTCGGGCTCAGGATTTCAAATTTTTTTATTTTTGTTCCTTATAAAATAAATGAGGATTTAAAAGAAATACTTACAAGTTCCTTATTTCCTGTACCTGGAACGGAAATTTTACCCTCCTATCCTGAATTTGAGGTTTTATTAAAAAATGAATTAAAAAAAGAAGGATTATCTTACCCTATTAAAATGCCTGATTTTCTGAGTGATTTAGAAATTAAAGGAAATTTAAGGGAGATATGGGTTTTTCCCGAAAATCTTGAATATTATTTTGAAGATGATAAAATTTACTTATCCTTTTCCTTGCCTCCTGGTGCTTATGCAACTCTTTTACTCAAAATACTGCTCAGAAGATTAAGTTTATGTTCCCTTGGTTAAAAGAAAAATAGCAATAATAGCGAATAAAATTCCCAAAATTCCGTAAAAATTTATTTCCTCTTTCAAAAAATACTTTGCAAGGATGACGGTTACAGCGGGATATAGAGAGGTCAAAGGAACAATTATTGATGCTTTCCCTTTCATTAAAGCAAGATAAAAGGCAACAAAACCTATACCTCCGGTTAAAGTTGCAAGAAGAAGATATATAAAGCCCTCTCCCTTGAAAGTTATTGTTTTTTTAAAGAAAATAAAAAGGAAAAATGAAATTAAAAGTGCAATCAGTGTTGAAAAAATATAATATTCATACCATTTATAAAATCTTGTTGTTATTTTCTCAAATACACCCCACACTCCCCACATCAAAAGGGTTATGATTGAAAGTATGATATAATTCATAGATTATATTTTAAGAAAATTATTATTAAAAAATTAAATGGAAAATAAATTGTTTTAAATTTTCTTAGCATGAGTCTTTACTGTGTTATTTAAGAAATTAATTTTTTTATTCTATCCCAATATTTGGGAAGTTCATAAAAGATACTCATTGCTCTTAAAAATAACCTGTGTTCTCTTGCAAAAAAACCGGAATAAATTTTTCCATCAGGAATATTTCCCCCAATACCTGCTTTTGCTGTCAAAATAACCCGATTTCCTATTTTAACATGATCCCTTATCCCGACTTGTCCCCCGATCAAAACATCCTTCCCGATTTCCGTACTGCCTGCAATTCCTGTCTGAGACGCAATCATTGTTCTTTCTCCTATTTTAACATTATGTGCAATCTGACAGAGATTATCAATTTTAACAAATTCCTTTATTTCCGTATTTCCTATCGTAGCTCTATCAATACACACATTTGCTCCGATTTCAACATTGTCAGAAATTTCAACACCACCGACTTGTGGAATTTTTATAATTTCTCCATCCTTTCTCTCAAATCCGAAACCATCCGCACCTATAACACACCCTGAATGAATAATACAATTTCTACCTATCTTAACATTTTTTTCTATTGATACAAAAGGATATATAATCGTATTTTCATTTATAACCGAATTTTTACCGATATATACAAAAGCAGTGAGTTTTACATTTTCTTTTATTATAACACCGTCCTCGATAACACAATAGGGTCCTATATACACATTTTTTGAGATCGAAGCTGACTCTGAGATTACAGAGGAAGGATGGATAAACGGTTTTACTTGTTCTTTTTTTTCAAAAATTTTCAAAAGTTCTATCAGTTTTTCTTTCGGATCCTCAACAATTATCGCTGCTTCAAAATTTATAATTTCTGCCTTTTCCTCATCAGTTATAATAGCATAAAACTTTTTATTTTTTACACCCTTTTCAAAAACTACCGAAATGTAACCTTTCTTATTTTCTTCGGGTGGCAAAATTCCTTTAATTTCAATTTCAGGGTTTCCGAGCAATTTTCCTTTTAAAACTTTATTTATTTCTTTAATTTTCATACTTTTTTCTGTCTTTATAAAGGATTTGAACCTATGTGTTTTTGTTCAAAATTTTCTTTATTTCATAGACTAACTCAAGTGCTTCCTTGGGAGAGAGTTCGTCAGGATCTATTTTATCCAATAATTCTCTTAAAGGGTCAGGTCTTTCAAAAAGTTCCAGTTGTTTTTTATTGAATTTTAAAGGCTTTCTTTTGCTTTCAAGTCTCTCAAGTAATTCTCTTGCTCTTTGGATAACATGACCGGGTACACCCGCAAGTTTTGCAACATAGACACCGTAACTCCTGTCCATAGAACCAGGGACAATCTTCCTCAGAAAAATTATCTCTCCCTGCCACTCTTTTACCAAGGTATATAAGTTTTGAATTTCCGTATAGTTTTCTGCAAGAGCGGTTAGTTCATGATAGTGAGTAGCAAAAAGTGTTCTTGCTCTTAATCGCTTAACAATATCCTCGGAAACAGCCCAAGCAATAGCAAGTCCATCATAGGTTGAAGTCCCCCTGCCTATTTCATCGAGCAGAATCAAACTTTTTTCTGTTGCATTATTAAGAATCTGCGAGACCTCAAGCATCTCTGCATAAAAAGTAGAAATCCCCCTTGCCACATCGTCCGAAGCCCCTATCCGTGTAAATACCCTATCAACTATTCCTATTTTTGCTTCTTCAGCAGGAACAAAAGAACCACATTGAGCAAGAATCACACATAAGGCTATCTGACGCAAAAAGGTTGATTTTCCTGCCATATTGGGACCCGTAATGAGAAGAAAGAATTTATCAGAAGTGATATTTACATCATTCGGGATAAATTCAGAAACAGTATGTTCAACAACAGGATGTCTTGAATTTTTAAGATAAATAATTTTTTCGTCTTTTAATTCGGGTCTGTTGTAATTGTATTTGATTGCAATCTCGGCAAAACAAAGAAGTAAATCAAGAAGTGAAACATTTTCCGCTATATCAAGTATCTCATCCTTCTTTTCTTTTATTTTATCAAGCAGTTTATTAAATAAATAGTTTTCAAGTTCCTTAATTCTTTCATCTGCTGATAAAATTTTTGACTCCAATTCTTTCAACTCATCAGTTATGTATCTCTCTGATTGTGTTAAAGTCTGTTTGCGAATATAATCCTCAGGAACCTTATCAAGATATGACTTCGTAATCTCAATGAAAAATCCCATAACCTGATTATACTTGATTCTTAAATTAGGGATTCCTGTTCTGTCTCTTTCCCTCTCTTCAATTTCCCTTATTCTTTTTGCAGAATTTAATTTTAAATCCCTCAATTCATCCAATTCTTTCGAAACCCCTTCTCTTATACAATTTCCCTCTCCGGGATTCGAGGGATTTTCTTTCAAATAATTCAATATAAATTCTCCTAATTCTTTAAGATCATGCAAATAAGATCCGATTTTTAATAAAAGAGGACTCTCACAGGCTAAAAGGGTCTCTTTTAAGTTATCAATTTCAATCAAATTTTCTCCTAATCTTTTTACCTCTCCTGCAGATGTTTTCCTCCTAACAATCCTTGATAAAACTCTCTCAAAATCAACAAATTCGGACAAAATTTCACTTATTGTTTTCCTTAAATAAGGTTTTTCTATTAACTCATAGACAGCATCAAATCTTTCCTCAATTTTATCTTTGTTTTTTAAAGGAAAAAGTAAGGTGTTTTTTAACAATCTTGCACCCATTGAAGTTCGGGTAAAGTTCAGAATTTCAAAAAGTGATTTCCCCTCTTCAGGATGAATTCTTTCAATAATTTCAAGATTTTTAACGGTAATTGAGTCCAAAATCAAGACATCTTCTTTTTTAAAGGGCTTTAACCTTAAATTCTCAAGCCCCCCTTTCTTCTTAATTTCAAGATAATCAATTAAGTGACTTAAAGCAATCAGACTTTCATTTTTTTCGAGTCCGAATCCCCCCAAATCATACACATTAAAGAATTCTTTTATCCTTTCCTCTGCATTTTCTTTTGTATAAAGGGTCGGATCATAAGGAGTAAGAATATAGCCGTCCAATTCATAATTCTGCGGAACGAGAACCTCTTTTGGTTTCAAACTTTCAACAAAATTAAAAAACTCTTCTTTACTCAGAACACCCGTCCTCATCTCTCCTGTTGTAATATCCGCATACGCAATTCCGAATTTACTCTCTGATGGAAATACGCAAAGGATATAAATGTTCTGGGAAGGCTCCAAAAGTGAAGGTATGGTTATTGTACCGGGTGTCAAAACCTCTATAACTTCCCTTTTCATAATGTCCTTACCTTCTTCAAGCTGTTCACAGATTGCAACACTGTATCCTTTTTTTAAAAGTTCCTTAATATATCCCTCTGCTGCCTTGACAGGCACACCAGCAAGAGGAACCCTTATATTTTTGCCGAAAGGCTTTGAAGTCAAAGTGATTCCGAGTTCTTTTGAAGCAATCTTTGCATCCTCATAAAAAAGTTCATAAAAATCACCCATCCTGAAAAAAAGAAGTTCATTTTTATAATTCTTTTTAATTTCAAGATACTGCTTTAATAAAGGAGTCAATTCCATCAAAAATTAATATTTAATCTGACCTTATTCACTTCCCCACAATTTTCACACCTTAACCTGAAGTTAACATATTCTTTTTTACAACCCGTACACACAAATTCTAATTCTTTTAACTTCTTTTCTATCTTATAAGATATTTGTTTTGCGGATTCACTCATGTCCAACTCCAGAATCAAAGGAAGTAGCATTAAATTTAAAAATAGATTCTCATTTTCAATCGGGAAACTTTCCAGAATTTCCCTTGCTTTCTCACACTCTCCCTTTTGCAATAAAAGTGAAACATAAATCAACTTAAAATACATGTTTTCCGAATTCTCAAGAAACCCCAAAAGTTCTTCCATTTTCCCTTTTTCAAAAAATTCCATTTTTAAATCCTGTATTTTTTTATAAACAACAAGGGGATACTTATCCGCAATTTTTTCCAAATATTCCATTTTTTTAAAAGGATTCTCTTCAACATCAGCCATATAAAGGAAAATTTCATCAAGATTGTTTTTCAATTTCATTGCTTCTTTTAAATACTTTTTTGCTTTTTTCCTATTACCCCTTTTTATCATATCTTCTGCTGCAATAAGAATATAATGAGCCATTTTCTCATCCGAATATTCTTTATTTATGATAAAAATTTCTTTTTTAAGTTCTATTGCAGAATCCCAATCTCCGGAAAATTCATAGGCTTTCAAAAGACCGCTTCTCACTTCCTCATCTTCTCCCCTGAAAAAATCATCTGCCTTTTCAAAATGCTTAATTGCTGACCTGTATTGGTATAGATAAAAATAATCAAAACCCAAAGATTTATTTAATCTTGCCTTTTCCTCATCCGAAAGCCCCTTCTTTAATTCCAGACTTTTATGAATTCTCAGTGCCTTGGAATAAAGTCCCTGCTCCCTGTAATAGTTTCCGAGTTTTAAATACTCCTCAAATTTGAGCTCTCTTCCTTTTTTGAATTTTCCTACCAATTTTTCAAATGCTTTTCTTTTCTTAAAAAAAGAAAAAAAACTCATTTTGAACCTTCTTCTCCGGGAGATGTAATTTCCTTTTCTTCTTCCATTTTTTCTTCTTCTGTGAGCATCTTTCTCAAGTCTCTGACTTCTTTTTTCAGATTTTTAATCTCCTTTCCCTTTTTTGAAAGAAGGACTCTGTATCTTATTTCCTGATAAATCGCAAGAAGGATTGCAAAAAATGAACCTGCAAGAAATGAATAAAATATTACCCAGTAAAGCGGAAGTTCCTGAAAGGTATAATTAAAAAAATAAAGATTTACCTTTTGATCCGCATTTTGTAAAAATACAAAAAGCAAAAAGAAAAATACAATGAGTCCAAAAATTAATCTTATCACAAACATATTTTAATTATAAGAAAATTTATATTTTTTTTCCATTATTGCAAGTTTTATTATATTTTTTCTATAATGAATTCCAGATGCTGAAAGAAAAATATTTTACAAAGAACAACATTGATGAGGTTTCACAAAACTTTATTAAAGAGATTAAATTTTTAAGAAAAAAGCATAAAATAAAAATCAAAAAGAAAAAGATTGCTCTTTTAATTCTTGATATGCAGGAATATTTTATCAATAAAAATTCCCATGCCTATATTCCTTCTGCACCTGTGATTGTCCCAAGAATCAAAGAAATTTATAATATTTTTTTAAAATTAAAATTACCCGTTATTTTAACGAGACATGTTAATACGGAAAAAAATGCAGGAATGATGAAAAAATGGTGGAAAGATTTGATAAGAGAGGAGAATCCCCTCTCAGAGATTATACCCGAATTATTAAATAAAAAAGCAATAATAATTAAAAAAACACAATATGATGCCTTTTATAAGACAGAACTTGAGAGGATTTTAAAAAGAAGAAAAATTGAACAGGTAGTAATAACCGGTGTAATGACCCATCTGTGCTGTGAAACAACCGCGCGTTCTGCTTTTGTAAGAGGTTTTGAGATATTTTTTGCAGTTGATGGAACAGCGACTTATAATAAAAGTTTTCATAAAAGCACCCTTTTAAACCTTTCTCACGGTTTTGCCGAACCGGTCTTAATAAAGGAAATAATAGAAAACTTTGCAAAAATTTAAAGTCACAATAATCGGTGCAGGACCTTCGGGTATAGCAACCGCAATTCAACTGAAAAGATACAACATACCTTTTATAATTTTTGAGCAAAAGTCTATAGGAGGACTTCTCAGAAACGCAAATCTTATTGAAAATTATCCGGGATTCCATAAAGGAATAAGAGGAACAGAATTTATAAAGATATTAAAAAAACATCTTAAAAAATATAAAATAAAACCTTTATATGAAAAAGTATTAAAAGCCGATTATTTGAGAAATAAGGAAATTTTTTATATAAAAACAGAAAAAAGGGAAATTTATTGTGAGATACTTGTTGTTGCCTCCGGAACAAAACCGAAAAAATGGGAATTTGAGGATAAACTGCCTGATAGCATCAAAAAAAGAATGTATTATGAGGTAGTGAATTTAAAAAGAATAAAAAACAGAAAAATTTTAATCATCGGAGCGGGTGAGATTGCTTTTGATTATGCATTGAGTTTGTGTGATAAAAATAAAGTGTTTATTTTAAACAGGAGTAAAAAAATAAAGGTTTTATCCGTATTAAAGGATAAGGTTTTAAAAAATAAAAACATAAAATATTTTGATAATTCAAAAGTGTATAAAATTGAAAAAAAGGGAAAGGGTCTTGGAGTTTATTTTATTAAAGATAATAAGTCGGAAAAATTGGAAATTGATTACATCCTTGTTGCAATAGGAAGGGAGCCGAATAAGGGTTTTTATTCCGAAAATCTGAAAAAACTTGAAAATTTTTTAATATCAAGGGAAAAACTGTTTCTTGTAGGAGATGTGAAAAAAGGTATTTTCAGGCAGGTAGGAATAGCGATAGGAGACGGTATTGAAACAGCAATGAGAATTTATTTTGCTTTATTATCTACTACTTGACTTCATTTTATAATTGCAATTAAAATAAAATATGAAATGTAGGAAGTGCGGTTCGGAAAATCCAGAAGGAGCGAGATTTTGCAATTTCTGTGGCACTTCTCTTTTAAGTGAAGGAGCCGGAGAGAGAAAAAATGCAACGATTTTTTTTGCTGACATATCTGGATTTACAAGACTTTCGGAAAAAATTGATCCAGAGGAGTTAAAAGAAATTCTCGATACAATATTCGGTATCATAAGTGAGAGTGTAGAAAAATACGGTGGAACGGTAAACAAGCTTATAGGTGATTGTGCTTTATGCCTTTTCGGTGCTCCTTTTTCCTTAGAAAACCATCCCTAAAGAGCTCTTCTGGCTTTGCTTTTATCATATAGAACCATTGAGGAGATTTTTAGGAATTTTGAACACCCGATTAAACTTCATACAGGGGTCCATAGCGGAGAAGTAATAATTGAAGAAATAGGAAAAGGAAGGGCAAGGGATTATACGGTAATAGGAGATACGGTAAATCTTGCCTCCAGATTGCAACACATTGCTCACCCCGGTGAAATTGTGGTAAGTGAAGAGGTGTATAAAAGGACAAAAAGTATTTTTGATTTTGAGGAAATAGGGACAATTGATATTAAAGGAAAAGCCGAACCGGTAAAAATATTCCGTTTAAAAAGTAAGAAAGAAAAAAGAGGAAAAATAAGGGGTATAGAGGGATTGAAGTCTCCTTTTATAGGAAGAGAAGAAGAATTGAATTCAATCAAGAAAGCCTTTGAGAATTATATAATTGAAAAAGAGGACAAGGTAGTTCTCATACTCGGTGAGCCCGGAATAGGAAAATCCAGACTTTTTGAAGAGTTCAAAAAAGATTTAAAAAATTGTCTCCTGCTTGAAGGACGGTCTTTACCTTATGAAACAGAACCGCTTTATTCCCTTGTTCTTATTTTAAAGGAACTTTTGGAAAAGAAGGGAAAAGATATTATAGAAAAATTATTTCCTAACAAAAAAGTAGGAGCTGTTCCTGTGTTTCCTTTTATTGAACTTCTTCTTATAGGAAAAATACCGGATGAAATCAAAAATCTACCTCCTGATAAAATAAAGGAATTAAAATTTTTCGTGATGGAAAGTATTTTCAGAAAAATAAGCGAAAAGGAAAATATCATAATATCTTTTGAGGATTTACACTGGGCTGATGAGGAAACTTTGGAATTTTTAGAACATATTTTATCATCACCCCATAAAAAGAAAGGAATATTTTTTATACTTCTTTCAAGACCCCCTTTGAAAGAAAAAAAACTTTTTGATTTTTTTGAATTTTTGAAAAATATAAAAAATACAGAATTCATCAATTTAAAACCCTTAGATTTCAATGAATGTATGGAACTGATAAATAGTCTTCTTGAAATAGAGGAGTTACCCGTATCTTTAAAGAAAAATATTTTATTCGGAAAATCGGAAGGAAATCCATTTTTTATGGAGGAATTAATTAAGGTTCTTATAGAAAGAGGAATAATATATAAAGAAGGGAAAAACTGGAGAGCCAGATTTTCAAAAGCAAATTTAAGGGAAATTCCATCAACTATAGAAGAAGTAATATTAAGTAGGATAGATATCTTAGGAGGGGAGGAAAAGAGAACTCTTAAAACTGCCTCAATAATGGGAAGAGTATTTTTTAAAGAAGGCATTGAAAATATTTTAAAAAATAACACGGAAAAAGAACTCAAGATATTAAACCGGGCGGGTTTTATTGAACCTCTCCAGGATAAATTTTTGCATTTCTCTCAATATCAATTCAAACATATTTTAATTCAGGAAACGGTTTATAATTCACTTTTAAGAAAACATAAGAAACATCTTCACCTTGAATTTGCAAAATATATGGAAAATTTAAGAGAAAAATATCCCGAAATTCCTCCTGGAATACTTGCTGACCATTTTGAAAAAGGGGAAGATTATGAAAAAGCATTTTTGTATCACTTTGAATCTGCTGAAAGAGCAAAGAATAATTTTGCGAATTTTGAAGCAATAAGGAGATATAAGAAAGCAATTTCAATAATCGATAAAATAAGTAAGTTTGAAGAGAGAAGATGGGAAATTTTGCTTTCGCTCGGTAATATTTATTCACGTCTCGGCAAAAACAAGGATGCTTTAGATAGTCTTAAAAAGGCATTGCTTGTTTCAAAAACCGCTGAACAGAAAAGTAAAATTTTTGAAGAAATGGGAGATGTATATCAAAGGATGAGTCTTTATTCCCGTGCAAAATATTATTTTGATGTGGCTGAAAAATTTTCAAAAAGAAATTTAAAGAGAAGATTATCCCTTCTTCAAAATAAAGCATGGATTTTTTATCTTGAAGGAAACATGATTGAATGCGGGAATTTGCTTAAAGAAGCAGGGAAGTTATTTGAGAGTATTAAGTATCAGGATGAAAATGAAAAATTAAAAGTAAAAGCCCGACTTGAGAATTTGCTGGGGAACTATAATATAAGATGCGGAAATACCGAGGAAGGACTTTTTCATTATGAAAATGCTTTAAAAATTTATGAAAAATTAGGAGATATTTCCGGAAAAGCGGTAATATATAATAATATGGGAGGACATTTATTGGATGTTGGAAAAACGTCAAAGGGTATAAAGATGCTTTTACAATCCCTTGAAATTGATAAGGATATAGGAAATTATCTGGGTTATGCTATAACATGCAACAATTTGGGCGAAGCTTTCATATTTCTTAATCAATTAGATAAAGCCCAGAAATATTTTGAAGAGTATCTTGAAGTAAATAAAAGAATAAGGAATCGCCTGGGTGATGGATATGGAAAAAGAGGGCTTGCTGAAATAGCAAGAAAAAGAAAGGAACTTGGAAAAGCAGAAAAATTGTATAAAGAGAGTATAGCAATTTTTGAAGAAGTAAAAAGCGAGATAATGAAAAATCATGTTCTTGCAGAATTGGCTGATTTTTATATTGAAATCGGAGACAGAAGGGGAGTTGATATTCTTGAAAAAGTTAAAGAATATTCTATACAAAACAAAATTGAACCCCTTACCCTTTATGTAAATATAATATATTCAAAATATTATCTTAAAATGTTTAAAGAAACCAAAGAAGAGAAGTATCTCAAGAATGCGGAAAAGTGTCTCGCAAATACCGAAGAATTTCTGGAAAAATCAACTCCTGATCTGGAGACAAAATATGAATGGACAAGATTGTGTTTAAAATTAAATGAATTTTTGAAAAAGGAAGAAAAAATAAAATTTTTTAAAGAACTCTCGGATAAAATATTCAATCAAATGTTAGAAGGAATAGAAGAAGAAAAAGATAGAAAGACATTTCTTGAGTATTATAAAAGGGAATAATCGGGAAATTATTCTGTGATTGAAACTGATATTTATAAAAATTTATAATGAAAATCTATGGAACTCCCCAAAAAATATAATCCTAAAGAAGTTGAATCCAAATGGGAAAAATTTTGGATTGAGAGGAATTTGTATCAGGCGGGTAAAGATAAGGATAAAAAAACATTTGTAATTATGATGCCTCCCCCGAATGTTACCGGAATGCTTCACATGGGACATGTTCTCAACAACACCTTACAGGATATGTATGCAAGATATAAAAGAATGAAAGGTTATGATGTACTTTGGCTTCCCGGTATAGACCATGCGGGCATTGCAACCCAAAATGTTGTGGAAAAAGAATTGAAAAAAGAAGGTAAATCAAGATTTGACTTGGGAAGGGAAAAATTTGTAGAAAGGGTTTATAAATGGAAAGAAAAATATGAAGATATAATAATCTCTCAATTAAGGAGACTTGGATGCTCATGTGACTGGACAAGATACAGATTTACAATGGATGAGAAATTATCAAAAGCAGTACTTACTGCCTTTGTGAAATTATATGAAAAAGGATCAATTTACAAAGGAAAATACATTGTAAACTGGTGTCCGAGATGTGAAACAACCCTTTCTGATGAAGAAGTGGAGAGAGAAGAAATAGAGGGGAAACTCTATTATATAAAATATAAAATTGAAAATGAAGATGAATTTATCACAGTAGCAACAACAAGACCGGAGACAATGCTCGGTGATACAGCAGTTGCTTATCATCCCTCCGATCAGAGGTATAAAAAATTTAAAGGAAAATATGCGATATTGCCTTTCATAGGAAGAAAACTCCCCATAATTGAAGATGAGGCGGTTGACCCTGATTTCGGAACAGGGGCGGTTAAAATTACACCTTCTCATGATCCTGCTGATTTTGAAATAGCAAAAAAACACAGCCTTGAATTTGTAACAATTATGGATACAAAAGGCATAATAAATGAAAACGGAGGAGAATTCAAAGGGCTTGACAGATTTGAGGCAAGGGAAATCATTGTTAAAAAACTAAAAGAAATGGGACAGCTGGACAAAATAGAGGATTATAAAATCAATATCGGGAAATGTTATAGGTGTGACACAATAATTGAACCCTATCTTTCAGAGCAGTGGTTTTTAAAAATGAAGGAGATGGCAAAAAAGGCTTATGAAGCAGGGGAAAAAGGTGAGGTTAAATTCCATCCTTCCTAATGGAAAAAACTTTATGATCACTGGCTTTTAAACATTAAAGATTGGGTTATTTCAAGACAATTATGGTGGGGACATAGAATTCCTATTTTTAAATGCGAAAACTGTAATGAGGTCATTGCTTCTGTCTCAAAGCCCGAAAAATGTAAAAAATGTTCTTCTCACAGGCTCATTCAGGATGAAGATGTGCTTGATACATGGTTTTCTTCATGGCTATGGCCATTTTCCACTCTCGGCTGGCCCGATGAAACAGAAGATTTAAAAAGATATTATCCCGGCAGTTTACTCGTAAGTGCGTGGGATATTTTATTTTTCTGGGTTGCAAGAATGATAATGGCTGGTCTGGAGTTTCTGAATGAAATCCCGTTCACAGATGTGCTCATCCACGGTGTATTAAGGGATGAAAAAAGAAGAAAACTCTCAAAATCACTCGGCAATTCTCCGGATCCGATGGAACTGTTTGACAGATACGGAGTTGACGGAACAAGGTTTTCTCTTATATCAATTGCACCGGAGGGAAGAGACATAATTTTTTCCGAAAAAAAGATGGAGATAGGGAGAAATTTCTGTAATAAAATGTGGAATGCTGCAAGACTTCTTCTGATGTATGTTAAAGAAGGTGAGAAATTTGAAAGAAACATAGATAAAAATCCTTACCTGGAAGATAAATGGATAATAATGAAGTTCAATAAAACACTTAAAAAAGTAGAAGAAAATCTTGAAAAATTTGATTATCCTGAAGTAGCAAAAAGTATCTATCACTTCTTCTGGTCACATTACTGTGATTTTTATCTTGAATCAATTAAGGATAGATTGAAAAATGAAAAAGAAAGAAAAAATGCTCTTAATATTTCCCTTTTAATTATGGAGAACTTTCTGAAACTTTCCCATCCTCTTGTGCCTTTTATAACAGAGGAAATATGGCATAAATTACCCTTTGAAAAAAAAGAAGAAAGCATTTCAATATCTGAATGGCCCGAAGAATTTAATTTTAACTTTGAAAATGAGGAAAAAGAAATGGATTTCCTTATAGATATAATATCTCTGGTAAGGGAAATTAAAGGCATCTACAAAATACCATTAAAGGAAGAGATAAATGTTTATATAAAAGAGGAAAAAAGCGAAAGGTTCAAAAAAATATTAAAGAATTTATCATACGGAAATATTGTGCTTAAGAAACCTGACAGAAATTTTCTCGGGTATATGATTGACGGAGAAGAAATTATAATTGAGTTCCCTGAAAAAATTGATGTAGAAAGGGAAAAGGAAAGAATCAAAGATGAAATAAGCGAACTCGAGAGGATTATTGAAAATATAGATAAAAAATTGAGAAATCCTGATTTTCTAATGAAAGCTCCGCAAAAGGTTATAACCGAGACCGAAAATAAAAAGAAAAAGTTTGAAGAAAAACTTAAAGCATTGAAAAGATATGTATAAATTTAACAAAATGGAAGATTATCTTATTGAGTTTCCTGAAAATTTAGTTTATTATAAAAATTTAAAAAAGGATAAGTTGCCTGAATTCGAAGAGATCAATTTCATAGGAATGGGAGGTTCGGGGATAGCTCCTAAGATTTTATCTCCTTTTCTTAAAGTGAAACATGGATTTATATCCGATTATTCTTATGTTGATTTTATTGATGATAAAGCCCTTAATTTTTTAATAAGTTATTCCGGCAATACAGAGGAAACTCTCAGCTTTGTTGATAAGTTGAAAAATAAAAAAATAATCGGAATTTCTTCAGGAGGAAAATTAAGAGAATTTTTTGAAAAAGAAAATTTAATTTTTTACGAATTGCCGAAAGGCTATCCTCCCAGATGTGCCTTAGGATACATGTTTTCTCTTTTGAGTTTTGTTTTAGAGGACTATATTAGCTTTAAAATAAATGATCTTGATAAAATTAAGGAATTTTTAAAAACTTTCAAGGAAAAGTTTTCTTCCATTGATGGACCTGCAATGGAAATGGCTCAGAAATTTTACAAAAGACCTGTTTTAATCTATACCGCCTACCCGTATCTTTACTGTGCACTAAGAATAAAAACACAATTAAATGAAAATTCAAAACATTTTGTACATTTAGATTTTATACCGGAAATGAATCATAATGAAATAGAAGGGATAAACAAGCCCTGTGAAATTATAGAAAAATCTTGGGTTTTATTTATTAAAGGTAAATTTCTATATAAAAAAAATCAAAAAAGAATCGAAGAAACAATTAAGATCATTGAAGATGAAGTTATGGGAGTTTCTGTTTTTGAACCTTTGGGTGAAAATTTACTTGAAGAAATGTTTTACACAATATATTTTTTTGATTGGGTATCTATACATTTAGCAAAATTGAATAAAGTGAATCCTTTTGAAATAAAAAGAATAAGTACTTTAAAGGAGGCTTTAAAGGGTTGAATGCAATTATTCCCATAGCAGGTAAGGGAACAAGGACATATCCATTATCATTTGCAACTCCGAAACCTCTATTAAGGATTAAAGGTAAGCCCATATTATATTATGTCCTTGATGTTTTGAAAGATTTTGATGTAAAAGAAATCATATATGTAATATCAAAAAATATGGAAGAAAGTTGGAATGAGATAAAAAATCTCTCGGGAATTGAGAGTGTATATGTATTACAAGAAGAGGCAAAAGGTTTGGGTGATGCAGTATTAAAAGCAAAAAAATATTGAAAGATGGACCAACTGTAATAGTGCTCGGAGATTCAATCTTAAAGGTGGATATGAAAAACTTTGATAGAACAAAAAATTATCTCGGAGTATATAAGGTTGAGAATCCTCAAAGATTCGGTATAGTTGAAATAAGTGAAGGCAGAATTATAAATGTTGAAGAAAAACCGGAAAGACCTAAAACAAATCTTGCAATATGTGGTATTTATTATATAAGAAACATCAAAAAACTTTTTAATGCTCTTGAAAACATTGAAAGAAGAGGTAAAAGAACAAAAGGAGAATTTCAACTTACGGATGCTCTTTTTATCCTTATTAAAGAAAAAGAAAAATTTTATCCTTTAAAAGTAAAAAAATGGTATGATACAGGGACACTTGAAGAGATTTTGAATACACATAAAATATTTTTGGGCAGGAAAAGTAAAATAAAAAAGACAGTAAAAATGGAGAATTCAAGAATAATTCATCCGGTATGGATAGACAGCAACGTCCATCTTAAAGGTTGTAAAATAGGACCGTTTGTTTCAATTGAAAGAAATTCAATAATTATAAATTCAATAATCAAAAATTCAATAATTTATAAAAATTCAGTAATAGAAGGAGTGGAAATAAAAAAAGGAATAATCGGTGATTGCTCTGTTATTAAAGGAGGGAATTTTAAGGAAATTTTTATAACAAATAATACAAAAATCATCTCATAATATGCCTTTTATTTCTTTTTATCATATTGTCTTAATAACTCTAACAACGTTTCCGCATTTTTATCTTCTATTTCTTTAATATTTAAGTTTTTAAGTAAAGAAATTACGCTATCTTCTATTTTCCTTTCTTCATAATATTTTTCTTTCAAGGTAAACCTTATATACTTCCATATCTTTAAAAGATTAAACCACATGAAAAATTTTTTGTAAAAACTTTCCCTTTTTTTTGTTTTATGTTTTATTTCTTTTATTTTATTCTCAATTTTTTCCTTTATTAAAAATTTTCTTAAAGGCAAAGGCAATCTTTTTAAAAAATACATTGTATTATCAGGTACTTCACGAAGTGTATTCATAAACTCTTTTATATCTTCAAAAGGTTCAAACGGAACGGTGATGTAAAAAGGATTCTTATTTTCTATAAAGTCTTTCAATGCTTTTCCTGTTCCGAATGGAACCCTTTCCGAAATTCTTATGCCAGGATAAACGCATGTTTCCTGTATCTCTGTATAATTCACAAAAGGAAGTATTTTTTGTACAAAGTAAAAATCTTCTCCTGCTTTTCTTTTTGCCTTTATTCCGCCGAATTTTGCGTAAGTTTTTGCATTGAATACCATACATGAACCTATGGTGTATGAGACAAAAGGGTAGCCCGTCCATTGTAATGAATTTTTATAATATCTTAAAAACAATTCATAATATATAATTGCCTTTTTCAATTTCTCCTCTCTGATATTTTCATAAGGGTGTTCAAAATAGAGATGTGCAAAGTCTATATTTTTTTCTTTAAATTTTTTCATAATTACCTCAACATAGTTTTCCTTCACCACACAGTCCGCATCAAGTGAAGCAATTATTCCGTTCTCCTTTCTCAGGGAGTTAAATCTATAAATTGCTTCATCAAATCCTATTTTCCTTGCAAGTCCCACACCGAATTTTTTCGGATTTAAATTCTTTACATAAATAATATACCATTTAATTTCGGGTTGATCTTTCTTCTTCTTCCATTCTTTCAGAAATTTATAAACTTTTTCATTTTTTAAACTGATTTCTTCTTTTATATTCTTCGGTTCATTTATAATAAATATTATTTCAACAGAACCCCCGGGAATATCACATTTTTCTAAGGATTTACATAATTTTGATATATTTTCTATCTCTTCATTAAAACAGGGAATCACAATTATAAATTCAAGATTTTCAAAAGTTTTTTCTTTTATAAAAGGCTTAAATAAAGAGAATCTTTTAAGGTAAAAATCCATTAAATTATGAGTTCTTTCAAAAACTTTTTTTGACTTTCAAAGTAATTTTTCAATTTTTCTTTAAATGAAAAATCAATCTCTCCATTAATAATTTTTTTAATTGTATCCTTCAAATTACTCAGATTATAAACCACAATCCCGGAGTCTGCCTGTTCAATAAATTTTGCATTCCCTTCTTCCTGACCGGGTAGAGGCTCTATTGCAACAATCGGCCTTTCCAGAAAATTGCACTCTGCAACCGTGCTTCCTCCAGGTTTTGTAATTACACATATTGATTCTGAGATTAATTCATATATTCTGTCCGTAAATCCGATTATTTTTATGTGATCCAATTTTTTTCTTTTTTTAATATTCAAAAGTCCATTTTTCAATTTTTCATTTGTTCCGCATACGTAAATTTGATTTATCTTAATATCCGAGATTAATTCAAATATTTTTTTAATCGGACCCGCTCCCCTTCCACCGCCCATTATAAGTATGTATTTTTTTTCAGAACTTTTTATCCTCCAGAATCCCTTTCTTACAGGATAACCCAGTATTTTAAATCCGTCTCTTATTCCGAATTTATTTTTTATTTCATTAAAAGTGATTTGTGAAGGGATCCATAATATATCAAATCCTTCACAAATCCAAGCCTTATGAACTTCTCCGAAGTCCGTCATAACAGAAATCACTCTGAGTTTTTTTGTCCCTTTCAAGTCCTTTAAAACAGGAATATAAAACGGATGTGTGCAAAATACAATTTGTGGGTTTATTTCATCTATTATTTTTTTTACCGAGGAATACATAAGGAAATTTTGAATTTTTAAAAATTTTTCATATTTGGAACCATCGGAGAAATAATAGAGGAATTTCCATATTTTCGGGTGTTTTGACAGAAATTCGTAAATTTTGTGTGCTTTCGAATAAGGAAAATAAGAGTTTTTTAAAGCATCATACATAAAGGGTTTTTCATTTAAATATTCCTCAATTAAATCGGATAAAGAAATTCCTGCGATCCTGTGACCCGCACCGGGAGAGGCAATGAGAATTAAAATTTTCCTCAAGATTCAATTTTATTAAGAAAATAAAATAACTTTCAAATGCCTTTTTATAGACCGCCTGATATTCAAGTATTTTCAGAGGTTTGTGGAGAATCTTATTGAGAGACAATGAGATTTTATCTATTGACATTTTAAAAATTTTAGTGTATTATAATTTACCTTCAATTTTGGGGAGAGGGTTTTATCCGTCCCCCGGGTCCTTCTTATCCCTCTCCCCTTTATTTTTTTATTAAATTTTTCATATAATAATTTCCTTATGCCGACCAAAATACTTTCAGTTTCTCATTATGCGCCCGAAAACAAATTGACCAATTTTGACCTTGAAAAAATAGTGGAAACATCGGATGAATGGATAACAGAAAGAACGGGAATAAAGGAAAGAAGAATTGCTGAACCGGGAATTGCTACGAGTGATCTTGCAAAGGAGGCGAGTTTAAGAGCTTTAAAGAAAGCAGGAGTAAAGCCGGAGGAGATTGACGGAATTATGGTTGCAACTGCTACTCCTGATACTTTTGTGGTATCAACTGCCTGTACCTTGCAAACAAAAATCGGAGCAAAAAAGGCATTTGCATTTGATCTGTGGGCTGCTTGCCCGGGTTTTATCTATGGACTTAAACTTGCAAAAGGGCTTATTAACGGAGAAAATATAAGATATATCCTCCTTGTCGGGGCAGAGACCCTTTCCAGGTTCCTTGACTGGGAAGACAGGACCACATGTGTTTTATTCGGAGACGGAGCAGGTGCATTTGTGATAGGAAACAAAAGTGAGGAAGAAGGTATCATTGATGTTTACTTAGGGGCGGATGGTTCCTTGAAGGACCTTCTTATTATGCCGGGAGGAGGGTCTTTGAAACCCTGTTCTTATGAGATAATTGAAAAAAGGGAATGTTATATTAAAATGAAGGGAAGGGAAGTGTTTAAAAACGCGGTCCTAAAGATGCAGGAGGCGGTTGATATTATTCTTGAAAGAAACAACATAAAGCCGGAGCAAATTGATTATTTTATACCTCACCAAGCTAACATAAGAATAATTGAGGCGTTAAGGGAAAGATTGAAAATGCCGAAAGAAAAAGTCTATGTGAATATTGATAGGTACGGGAACACTTCTTCTGCTTCAATCCCTATTGCTCTCTCCGAAATGGATGAAAAGGGTCTTTTAAAAAAGGGAACCCTTTTGCTACTTGCAGCTTTCGGTGCAGGTTTTACATGGGGTTCTGCAATTATAAGATGGTGAAAGCTTTATTCTTCACAGGGCAAGGTTCCCAATTTGTAGGAATGGGAAAAGAAATTTACGAGAAAAATTCGCTATTTAGGAAAACGATTGATAGAGCAGAGGAAATTCTTGAAATTCCTTTAAAAAAACTTATGTTTGAAGGTCCTGAATTTGAGTTGACTCTGACAAAAAATGCTCAGCCTGCAATACTTGCGATCTCTGTGGGAAAATTCGAAGTTTATAAGTCTGAACATGGAATAGAAGAAATAAAATATGCTCTCGGACATTCACTCGGAGAGTTCGGAGCCCTTTACGCAGCCGAAGTTATTGATTTTGAGAATGTTTTTAAACTTGTGAAAAAAAGGGGAGAGTTAATGCATAAAGCAGGAGAGAAACATAAAGGCACCATGGGAGTGGCACTCGGGATGAGTGAAGAAGAAGTCAAAGAAATTTTAAATAAAATAGGTGATACAAGACTTGTTCTTGCGAACTACAATGCACCGGGGCAATACATTGTTTCAGGACCGGTTGAAAGTGTTGATAAGTTTATTGAAATTTCAAAAAAGATGGGTTATAGGAAATCTATAAAATTAAAAGTCTCGGCAGCTTTTCATTCTCCCTTGATGAAAGAGGCAGCAGAGGAATTTTCAAAATATGTGGAAGAAATAGAATTCAAAAAGCCGATATTTAAAATCATACAGAATGTAACAGGCAAGGCTCACGAGGATCCAAAGGAAATAAAAGAAAATATTAAAAAACAAATTCTTTCTCCCGTAAAGTTTATGGATCAAATTAAATTTTTAAAAGAGAATGGGGTTGAAGAAGGAATTGAATTCGGTCCTAAGGGAATTTTAAAAGGACTTGTATCAAGAATAGATAAAGATTTCAATTTAGAATTTTTTGATGCCGGCTGATTTTATTTTATTAATTTCAATATTTCTCCTATTCTCATTTCTTTCATCCGGATTTGAAACAGCTTTTGTATCCTTAGACATAGATAAAATATTTCTTGCGTCATCCAAATTTACACGAAAAGTTTTTCTCAAAAAACCGAGAGAAATTTTGAATACAATTTTACTTCTGAACAATCTTTTTAATGCTGCTATTGCAATCTTCATTACGGGTTATTTCACGGTAAAGGATGGTTTTTTAAGGGCAATAGTAACAGGTACCATTATTTCTTTCATCCTTATAATTCTCATGGGTGAAATTCTACCGAAAATACTTGCAAGTAAATATCCTTTTGTATTTATGAGATTAGGGCATATATTCATTTATTTTTTTTATAGAATCTCTTATCCTCTTATTTATTTAATTACAAGAATTTATGATAAAATTTTTAAGAGTGAATATTCTTCAAAAAGGGATGAACTCTTGTGGTTAATTTTCATGAAAGAAAGGAGAGGAATTATAAATCCGGAAATAGGGAGGACCCTTAAGTCCTCATTATATTTCAGTGAAAAGGAAGTGGTCGAAGTCTTAAAGCCCAGGACCGAACTTTTTGCAATTAATTTAAATTCTGGTATAAATGAGATAAAGCAAAGAGTGAAAGATAAAGAGTTTAATAAAATTCCTGTATATAAAGACGACCTTGATAACATAAAAGGTTATGTATATAAAAAGGATATTATGGAAAGTCAAAATCTTGATGAATTAAAAAATAGAATAAAAAAAATTCTTTTTTTTCCGGAGAATTCTAAACTTGAGCATGCTTTAAAAAGGATGATTGAAGAGAAAATATATATTTCAATTGTTGTTGATGAATATGGGGGAACACAGGGCTTTTTCACACTTGAAGACGTTGCAAATGAGATTATAGGAGAGTTGCCCGAAAGAGCAGAGGCAGTGATTGTAGATGGAGTGACGAGGATAGATGATTTAAAGGAAATTTATGGAATTTCCTTCCCTCCCGGTCCTTATGAGACAATTGCCGGTTTTTTAATTGAGTTAAAGGGAGATTTTCCTTATGAAGGAGAAGTAATAGAATATGGGGGGTATAAATTTCAAGTCATATCAAGGGACAGAAAAAGGATAAAGAGGGTAAAAATTTTTAGATAATACCGGGTTTATTTTTCAAAAAATTTTTCGGTTCAGACTCAGTGAGAGTAATTTGGGTCGCATAAAAATTATAAACATAACAAACACAAAGCCGTAGCGGTGCGATTCATCGCATATGTAGGAGCGATTTCCTAATCGCGATTAATTGGGTTTATTGGGTTTATCGCGTTTTTTGCGTTTGTAGGGTTTATTGGGTTTTATATTTTTTGATTTCAATCAGGGGTTGGTTTATTCAATGAATTCTCTTGGAGGAGAAAAATTTAAAGGGTTATATTTTTTCGGTGGTTTTTAACCCATGTTTGCCATTATGCCCATATTTGACAGTTGATTTTGTAAGTTATTGATTTTCAATAATTTTTGAAATAGGGTCTCCACAACAGAAAATTTGAATATAAAATTACACACTAATCAAGGGAGGCTCCCTCTTTAACTTAAAATTTCAACTTGAGGAATACCAAAATGATAACATATAATAAAAAATATTACACAATTTTTTATAAAAGGCTCAGTATCTATTAAAATAGAATCTCTCCATTCTAAAAAATATAATCTCCTTTCATAAA
>JAJRUZ010000028.1 GCA_024277525.1 Caldifarciminota bacterium
AATTGAATTTGAAAGCATTCTAAAACAGGGAGGTACCTTCTTTAATTTGACAAAAGATTCAAAATGCTTTATAATAAAAAATGCTTTTAGGACGGAGGTTTAAAATGAAGGAAACGAAAACAAAAAATTTAAAATACTATGCGTACTATTTCTTAATTTTATTCTTATTTTCCTGTTCAAAGTGCAAACAGCCTTTTGAACCGAATCCGAATTTGAGATTGCTTTTGAGGGAAGAAGGGTATAATCTGGGAAATCCTGTATGGACAAAAAGTGGATGGATTTATTATACGAAACAAAGAGGATACCAGATAGGAGATTGGTATGGTAGTGTGTGGAGGATAAAAGAGGATGGTACGCAAAATGAATTAGTTATAGATGGTGTTTTTCGTTCTATAGATGTTTCCCTAAGTGAAACCTTATTAATAGCAGTAGGACAGAAAACAAAGAAAGTATATGTTTTTAATATTAATACCCAAACCCTTGACTCATTGCATATTAGTTCTGTATACTGGACAAAATTTGGAGAAATAGATAGTGTGATATATTACTCCAAGAAAGAAAATAATGAAACAGGGGGGATATACAGATATAATTTGCTAAGTTACGTATCTTATTTATTGAAAGAAAATGTAAGTTTTTACTGGTTTGATATATATAAAGATTCTTTAATATGTTATTATGATACTTATCAAAAAAAATATTACATTTATGACATTTTAAAAGATACTTCAGAAGAACTTTTACATGGAGGATATTTTAATCCTTCTAATCCTGATATGATATTATTTGAAGATAAGGTTAAAAAGTTATTAGATGATATTGTAATATTTTATACAGATTTAAATAAACTTGAATTTTTAAATGCTTATCCTTATGAAAAATGTGAGATAAGTATCTACAATTGGGATAAAAAGGGCATGAGGGTAGTTTTTAACGCCTCTCCTTACCACCGAGGTGACCCCAGTTGGTGGGGTCCTTTTGAGCTTTGGATATTAGAGAAATTTTAAACAGGAGGTTTTATCATGAGGTATTTAAAAATTATGTTTTTAATTTTAGTGTGTATATCTTCCCTTTTCTCTGATATAAGGGCTCCGAAATTAAGGTTCAGGGCGGGTTTTAAACTTGTTGACGGAATTCCCGGTTATAATCAGGAGTTTACTTTAAGGTTATGGGTAAAGTGTCTTCATGATGCTCCGAATACTGTGATAAAAATAAAGCCCGGAAATCATAAGATAAGGATTTTATCTGGTGATACATTGCAGAGTTTATCTTTATCAAAAGGGGATTCTGTGAGTTTTGATTTAAAGTTTAAAATTTCAAGGGTGGGGTTTTATGCGATTTCTGCAGTTGTGTCGGATACTACGGATGGATTCTGGCCTTCTTATGCGAGTCAAAAGTCCTTTTCAGTTTTCTACACATCTTTGACAAATTTTAAATTTTATTCTATAATTTTTTCACCTTCAAAAAGGAGTTTAAGAGATGAAAGGGTTTGAAAGGAAGATGACAGGATATTTAATTATTATAGGGATGTTATCTTATTTTAAGGAATGTAATAAAATTTTCACCCCCCTCTCAAATTTGAAAATTTCAAACAATTTTTATTTAATAGGAGAAAGGTTCAAAGCCTTTAAAATTAGGCAAAATAAATAAAATGAAATTTAAGAAGGAGATGTGTAAAAATGGAGTAGATAGGATAAAAAAAATAATTGTCAAATGTGCCGTTCTTGTATTCCTTTTGCCTCTTTTCTATTTGAATTCTTGTGGAAGTTGCTCAACTGTCCCTGAGGAGGGTTCTGCAACTGGGCAATTAGGAACACTTTCCTACGAGACAAGGGTTTATGTTCCCGATGCTTATACTGCGGATGTGGACCAGCAATTGGAAGTTCAGTTTATTTGGAACGGTGACTTACCAATTGATACCCTTTCTCCTTATCCTGTAATTTACTGGTATGTGGATGACCCTGATGATTGGGCGGATGATCCTGATATTGATCCAGATGAATCAGGTAATGACAACATAGGGGGAGTTTCATTGCAAGATAGTATCAGTGAAATAAAGTTTGGTGAATCAAATATTGTGACCAATATTTTAGAGGCAAAACCTTCGGGTACACTCTGGCATCTCGGAGATAATTATAAAGTCTGGGTTTTAGCAGGTATGAGTGATTGGAGCGTTTCGCAATATGAAACTATTGCACCTAAAAAATATGAGAATTATATTTACTTATGGTGGAGAATGAGAATAAGTTATGATTATATGGAGGGAAGGGAGATTGATTTCAGTGATGTTGAATCTGCTTTTAACGGAACATCTTATGGCTCTTATGACCCTAATGCCAACGCCTTTATTGAGTTTAAAAATAATAATGAATATATTTTCACAGATGATATTAATATACCTCAGAGGGATTTTGATAGCTTGCCACAAGCAATAGCATTCATAGATACATATAGGGAATATATTCCTACTTATCCTGTTTATATTGCGGGTGTGAACGAGAGGACCGATGCTCCCCCCAATACCATGGGAGAAACCATTACTCTAAACGGATTTCATCATCCTTTTAATCCCGCTACTGCTGCTTTTGTATATGTAAAAAGAATAAGGGGAAGTTTTTCCAGTGAAGTAGCGGACAGAATAATCAGGTGGATGGTTGTTCATGAACTCGGTCATCATATAGGAAATTTGAGTGATAGTGCATATACTCATGATAATGATTTATGTATAATGAGTGAGTTGTTAACAAACAGGATGGGCAGTTTAACTAATTATGATCCTTTCTTTTGTTCTTTATGCATAAGTCAACTCAGGAATTCAATAAATAATCCTCCCGGATTATACAGCGGAGTGAGTTTAATAGATGGTAAAGCAGGGAGGAGAAAAAGGGAAAGGGTTCAATTTTTCAAGGAGAAGGATGGGGTTGAATTAAAACTTTATTTATTAAGGGATACTTATTTTGTATATGAGCCTATTTGGTTCCGGCTTGTAATGAGGAATAAAAGAGAGGATACTTTGAAGGTTTCTTATGATCCAGAAGTTTCAGCAACCGGTAATACATCTTTTTCTGTTTTTTTGATGGACTCAACAGGTAAGAAGTATTATGATGTAATTAGCGATCTTATCGGCTTGCCTCCGGCTCCGGTAAGGAAGATTCCTCCCATGGATTCTCTCGTATTTTATTCCTCTCCTTTGAAGACAGGGCGTTATAAGCTCAATCCCGGGAAGTATTTCATATACGGTATTTATCAGAAAAGATACAGGATAAAGGACGTGTGGTCATATCCTATGGTTACGGACACTTTGATTTTATATGTAAAAATTCCTACAGGAAGGGAGTTTGAGGTGTATAAAAAGTTGGATTATGCTATTACAAAGTTTCCGATAGGAGAAATTTCTCTGGAGGAAAGAGATAATATTATAAAGGAGATTGTTAAAAATTATCCGGATAGTAGGTATGTAAAAATGTTATATTTTTATTTTGGTTACCTTTTTTATAAAAGGACGTTAGATGGATTAAAAAAATATCCGAATTACTGGGGTTATGCTGAATATATTTTGAAAACTCCTGAAAGTTCGGTTTCCAGATTAGAGAAGATAATAAACACCTTGCCCGGTACACTTGCTGAGAGGGTTGCGAGAATAAGGCTTAAGGAAATAAAAAGGAGGGAAAAATGAGGATTTTAAAAAATTTATTTTGTTTTTTATTTTTATTTTTTGCGGGTTTTAGTCTCAGAAGGGTTATAAACATTCCTGTTTTTCCTCGTGATTTTACAAAGCCTTCTGTTTCGGAGAAAGAAAAAATAGAAAGTTTTATTGCTGATTTTGTTCAAAATTTAAGGGATGAAAAAAAGGATACGTACCCGAATCTTGATTATAGAATATTGAAATGCAATGTAGAGTATAATAGAGCGACTGTTAGTTTATTATTTATATATTATGAAAGAAATACCACATTTATAGACACACTTAAATTCTTATTAAAAAAGGAAGGTTCTGATTGGAAAATTGAAGAAGGTTATAAAAGGCTAAGTAATTATTTGAGAAGAATTAAAGTATATCTTGAAAGTAAAGGAATTTCACATCTTAAAGAGAAAAATGGTCTGATTCCCCAATCCTTTCAAAATACAAGCAATACTACGTTAATTTTTAAAATGAAAGGCACCAGAGACACAGCCAGAAAATATCTTAACAGGAATCTTTTTGCCTTTCCTGTGGCAGGCACAGGTGTTATAAAAGAGAAGCCCGGGGGAGGATACTGGGTTTTAGGGTTTGTAACAGATGTGACATGGAATAGGATTGTGTATGGTGATTATAATGATGACTGGATAAAGGCTTATGGAGAGTACGGTTCAGGTGAGGGACAATTTAAACACCCCTATTCAATCACATCAAATGATAATGGGGAAATTTTTGTTGCTGATATGGGAAACAATAGAATAGTGAAACTTATTTATGATTTTGAAAACAAGATTTTAAAATTTGGTGGAGTTATATACACTGATTTGAATCATCCAATGGGAATAGATTATGATGATAATGGAACACCCGATGATTTTTCTGATGATGAATTATGGATTGCAGATTTTGGAAATTCAAGGATAGTGCATATTAAGACGGATGGAACATTTATAGATGCATATGGAAGTTATGGAAAGACAGAAGGGAAATTTTCATACCCCATAGCAATTGCAAAAGGAAAAAATTATGGTATTAACTCAAATAGATTGTATGTAGTGGACTATGGAAATCATAGAATTGTGGAATTGAGATATGAAAATGGGGTATATACTTGGGAGAAAGAATATAAAGATAATTCCTCTTCTTTCAGAGCTATAGAAACAGATTTTTATGGTGGTGTGTGGGTAACAGATGAAAAGAATTCTCGTATATTAAAATTTACTAAGGATTTAGATTTTTTATGTTATTTTGGAACCTTAGGAACTGATACCAACCAATTTTTATTCCCTGTAGAATTTGTTGCGCATCGTTATTATGGAGATAAGATAGTGGGTGAAAGGTATACTCCAAAGTCAGGAGGACAATGGTTTTGGCCTGGAATAGATGTCTTGAATTTCAATGCTATAATGGACGAGATAGTGGTAAGAATCAGCTTTAGACTCACTGAATATGGGAATGTCACAATTAAAATATATGATCAAAATTGGAATTTAATAAGAAACTTAATTAATGATTGGTTCTTTTCATATGGTAATAAAACAATTTTATGGGATAGAAAAGATAATAACGGAAACTTTGTTGCCCCTGGTATCTATTATATCACAATAGAAACAAAAGCCGGATGGTTAGATGGGGAAGGAAATCCAACATATGTTAAAAGGGACACGACATCAATAACTGTTATAGAACCTTATTTAAATACACCTGCAAATTTTAGAGTTTCATCTATAAATTTGATAACACCTTCAATTACATTAACTTGGCAGGATAATTCCAGTTACAACACAGGTTATGAAATCAAAAGATATTTCAGGGATTCGCTTGAAAAAGTTTATTATATCGGAGATATAGAAGAGTTCACGGATAATCAGGATTTACAGCCTTTTACTGATTATTACAGGTATGTTATAAGGGCGCATTATAATCAGGAGATTTTCTCTTTTAAAAGGGTTTTAAATCAAGTTCCCACCGCACCTTTTTTCTCATCCGATACACAAGGCACGTATTATGCTTCACAGCATCAATTTATATGGGAAGAAGGGAAGGGGCTTTTATATTTTGTTAATGTAAACAAAAATGATTCATTGATGTTTTATGAGCCTCTCATGTTAAACGGCGGATTGGGTTCGATATGGCAAAAAAGCCTTATAGCTTTTAACAATCAT
>JAJRUZ010000029.1 GCA_024277525.1 Caldifarciminota bacterium
GGTTTATGAGTTGTGGATTACGGTAAAAGATTCGGCGGGAAATGATACGATAATTTATGAGGGGTTGGTTAGGGATTCGGGATTAGGGAATTCGGGAATCGGGAATATTTTGATTGTTGACAAAACAAAGCCTTCTGTTACAAACCTTGCTGTTCAGCCGATTGTTGCGGATAATTATGCGGATTTGAGTTTTGTTGTTTCGCAGGTTAATGATGTTCCTGTTAACAGGGGGCTGATTAAAATAAAGATTTATCTTGATACGATTTTAAAGGATTCGGTTTTTACCTCTGATACTTTAAAAGAATTTAATTTAAGAATATCATTAACCGGTGTTGACATCGGAAGGCATTTTATAAAAGTTTATGCCTTTGACCGTCACGGTAATTCCTCATATTCGGAAATTCCCGTTTATAAAAGGACATTCGGTACTGAAATTACAAGACCTTCTGAGAATGATACCCTTAAAAAGGGAATTGTTATAATAAAGGGAATTGCTTCCGACCCTGACAGATATAATCCCTATGCTTTTGACAGATATGAATTATGGTGGAAGGTTAAGGGAGAAGCCGGTTCTGTTCCCGATGTTCCTTTTCCCGGAAACTGGAAAAAGATAAATATTTTCGCAAATGAGAGTAATGACAATGTGGGAAGAAAAGAATTAACATCCGTTTCACTTCTCGGAACATGGAATACGACCGATCTGGCTCCGGGAAATTATGTTCTTCTTTTAATCTCTTATGATAAGGCAAACAGATTGCTTGCGGATTCTGTAAATGTTTATATTTCGGATGAAATTGCGGAAAATCCGGAGGTTGTCATTTTAAAAGAATTAAGGGAAAAAGAGCCCATTAATTTGAAATTGGAGCCTGCAAAAATGGAATCATTGCTTGTTAATTACAGGTTATCCGGTATTATGTCGGATTTACAGCTTGATATTGTTTCACCTTCCGGTGAGATAGTTGCGAGTTTTCATCAGGATTCGGTTATGCCTTTTTCAGGGAAGCCCTCGGATTTTTCAAAATCGGGTTATTATATTTATGAGGAAAATGACAGTTTATATGTTTTATTTAAAGGAAAACCTTTATGGGGTTTTAGTTCAATTTCAATTCAGGGAGTGGGGGTTGACAGTGTTTCTGTTTTAAAGGAGATAAATGTTGATTCTTTGCACAGTGTTATTGCGACAGGAAACAGTGTAATGCTTGTTATCTCGGATTCCTCTTATGCTGATTTCGGTGTTGTTTTGCCTTTAATGAAGTATAAGGTGAGTTCTTCTGTTGATACTGTTTATCTGGGTAAAAATCTTTATTCGGTTTCAGGGGAATTTTATCTGGGTGGGAAGGTATTTTTATGGACGGGAAGGAGGTATCCTCAGGGAACTCCTGTGGGTTCGGGTAAATATTTATTGAAGTTAAAGGCATTAGGTTCGGAGGGATACGGTTATGCTTATGCTGAGGATACCGTTTTTGTGAAGACGGAATTTAAATTTGATTCAGCCTGGGTTGTGCCGAAGGAGGTTGTATTGGAGGATTCAATACCTATTAATGTTTATATGAGTATTAACACGGAGTGTTCTATTAATTGGACGCTTTACAATGTGGATTCAAATGTTGTTGTTTCTTTCGGTTCAGTTGGTCGTATAATTCCTTATTCGGGGCAGGCTTATTTTTCTGTTTTGTTATCAGAAATAGAGAATATAAGTTCGGGTGATTATGTTTTTTACATTACTGCATCTGTTTCTGACACCGGGATAATAAGGCAGACTGATACCTTAAGGGTTTGGAGGGATGTTCCTGTTATAGATGCGCCGATGGAAATTCTTTATATTCCTGAGGATTATAAAACGGAGGACCCTTCAATTTATAATGGAAAGCCGGAGTATTTTATAAAGACATTTCCCAAAGGCAGGTATATTCCGCCTATTCCTTACGGAATAAAGATAAAGAGGACGGGACTTGACATTCCTATTGAAACAAAATGGAGGATTGTTTTTGAGAAAGATAGTGAGTATCAGGATACGCAGATTATTGAGGGAGAGTATTATGAATTTCCTTTTACTGCTTGGAAGGATTTTTATGCACCGATTAAAGGTTATTTTGGGGGAGTGTGGTATAACATTATGTATTGTAATTTTAAAAAAGGAAGATATTACAGTTATTCTTTTTCGGACCCTTGTACTCTTTATACTTATACTCCTTCCGGCGAAGCAATACCAAGTTATATTGGTGCCAAACTTCACATATATGAAAAAGGCGAGGATGGAGAAAATGAGATATACACTTCTCCGGGGTGTGAATATCTTTATGAAAAAATAGCGGTTTATATAGAGAGAGACACAATTATCAGGACGGTTGAGGTTCATGTTCCCGTGAAGACAGATTAGGGAAGGGTGTTATTGGTTGATACGGGTGCGATTTATTATGATTTTGCGTCAATACTTGTGAAATATAAGGATGAATTCGGGGTGATAGGGCAGCCCGGTGACCCTTCCGGTGGGTGGAATGCAGATTTTACGGATGAGAATGCTTCGCTTTTAAATGTTTATACGGGTGATACTTTACATATTAATGTGATGAAGGACAGTGTATATTCCCAGGATACAATAAGAATCTCTGACACTCTGATGACATTGGTATTGAAAGTTAATGATAGGGTTATTGATACGCTGGTGAGGGCTTTTAGGATTGAAGATGGTGAAGCAGGTATTGCATTTCAGAAGATACCGGTGTGGGGTTCCTTTCCTGTAAGGGATAATAGTATAACAAGATGGAAGTTGTATATAAACAATTACATGGTAGCAGACAGAAATTTTTCTGATGATTTTTCGGGTGAGGTTATTTGCGGAGTTAAAATTTTTTCCGAAACCGAGAATTTCTTTAAGCAATTGATGTTCAAGATTGATGTTCCTTCTGTGAGGAAAACAGATTATGTTAAGGAATTCGGTTATCTGATATGGGATAATTTGAGGCAGTTTTATAAAGAAGACACAATAAGATTTGATACATTGTTTGACATCAGATATAACATGGTGAGTTATGAAGTATTACCTGATACTCCTTGGGATTATACGAAGTTAAATTTATCTTGGACAGAACCTTATGCTTATATAAGTGCAAAAGAAGGGGATTCTTTTTATGTATGGAGCGGTTTTAAGGATGATAGGTTAAGTATTTTTAATGGTGATTTGAAATCTTTTGAGCCTTTATTATTTACTGTTTACGGATTTCCTGAAAAGGGATTAGGGGACAGGGTTTACTTTTATGACCTTTATAAAAATTTAAAAATGAAATGGGAGGGGAAAATAGTTTTCGGATTTACTTTTGAACTTATAAAAAATGTGAAAGATAGTTCAAGGGTTATTCCCGTGCTTTCCTATGTTCCTTCTCAGGGTGATACGACGGGTATTACCTTGTGGGCGTATGTTCCGCATAATGCGGGAGGGAGAGAGGCTTTTACGATATGGAGGGTTAATGACAGTGTGAGATATAAGAGTTCTATCGTGTTAGTCGGGACTCATACAACGGATGCTTTTCCTCAGGAGGACAGATACAGGATTTATTATAATGATGGAAAATGGATACTTGAGGAGATTGTTTACGATATAAAGACGGATTCAATAAAATCAAGGGGTGCATTGCTTTATGTTGATACATTTGCTGTGCCTTCTGATGCTGTGCCTGAGGTAAGATTTTACTTCCCCGGGGGAGTTGAGGATGTATTCGGAGAAGATTCCTTTGATTTTGTTTTTCCAATAGATTCGGTTTACAAGAATGAGATTAAAAGGACCGTTTTTGCGATGTTTTATTATGATAATTTTCCCGATTCTTTAAAGAATTATGCTAATGTGATAATAAAAGAAGGGTATATGAAACTTATTCACAGGAGAAGCGTTGATACTTTTTATTCAAAATACGATACAGCGTATGCAGAATCACGGGGTTATATAAGATTTTTTAAGAAATTTCCTGCGTATATGTGGGCGGAATACAATGCTGATTCTTCTTCTCCTTATTACGGAAATATAATCTTCAATGTAAAGTTCACCAAATTATCAGAGAGTCCGGAAAATCTTTTTTTAATTTTTAATCCTTCCGGACATTCCAATCCGAATTTAAGGGTTGAGAAATGGGATTCTTTTGAGATTTATAATATAAAGGGTGAGATATCAAAAGATTTGGAAATAGGGGTAATTGATACAAACGGACTGGGTAAGGATGCTTATGATTATTTCAGACCGAAGGTTAAATTAACAATGAGACCGGAAGAATGGCTACCCGTGAGGGGTGTTTCAGAAAAGCCTTACAGGCTTTATGCAAAGTATAGGGATAAGATTTTATCTCTGACGGATAGTATAATGGAAGGTGATACGGTAGATAGAATACTCGGTTTTCTACCTTCATCAGAGGTTGCAGGGGATGTGAAATTTATGCTTTATCAATATAATGAAACGGGAGATTCTCTTGAAAAAGTTTATGTAAGGACATATAAAATAGGTGACCCTATAAGAAATTCTGAATCAAAAATAGCAAGCAGTCCGTTCTTCAGGGTAACAATGAAATTTGCAGAAGCACCTATACAGCCTACTGTAAGGGAATTTTATTTTTATAAGGAACCCGAAGTTACAAACATTAATCCTCAATTACCAGAAGAAATAGAACTAAAGGGAAACAGTCCTTTTATCGGTTCTCAAATTTCTCCTATTTTACATATTTTACCCGAGGATATCAGTTTTTCTTTGCCTTTTTATTACCCGACATTATATTACAGGTTTTTGTTTTCAGAGATTTCGGAATATAACATTGATACTCATAATTTGAGGCTTTTTGTGTTCAGAAATGACGGAACAATATGCGAATTACCGACCACTCATTCACTTGATTCTTATAATGAACATTTTATTTTAAATGCAACTTTTCCTATGAACGGATACAATTATTATGCGGGAAGTTTTTATGAGAATAATACCCTGCAAGGCAAAATAACCCTGTTTTACCCTGTTTTATTGAGGAGAAATACATTGGGTGAAACAATACTTATAAAAGGAACAGCGAATTTTTTGAATACCGGACCGGAAGGTGTTATTTTGAGACTTATGATTTACAGTTTTTCAAAACCCGAAACCATTCCTTCTATTCAGACATTTTCTATCAGTTCCCAAGACCTTCCTCCTATTTTTTATGAAGGCGAAAATATAAATAAGTTGATTAAAAATGTTAAACAAGGTGAGTCATTGAAAGTTAATACTTTTAACAATCCTGTTTTTCTTTGTTATTCCGATACTGTGAGAATTAATCCGGATGGTTCATTCAAAAAAGAAGTGTTTCTGAGTTCTTCGGCAGGCAGTTATTTCTGGGTTTATGTATTTGCTGATACTTCTTTAACTCAATGGAAGAATTCTCCTGTGGGATTTACTTATTACATAAGACCGCAGGAATTTTCTCCTCTTGTTGTTGAAATAATAGGTGAAAGAAATCCGGTTATTCAGGATACACTTTCAGCAGACTTGAAAGTTAAGGTATCAAGAGAAGCAACAGTATTTTATTTCAGAGAGATTGAAAGTTCTTGGGAGGAAATACTTGTAAGAAGCATTTCTCCGTCAGAAACTTTAATAATTACATGGGACGGAAAGGATGCTTTCGGAAATTATTTACCAACAGGTGAGTATCCCTATCTTATTTATGCAGTTGATGAATACGGAATTAAATCAAATGAGGAAACAGGATACTGGCAAATTGTGAGGAAAATAAATGTAAGAATTTTAAATCCATCGGAAGGAGAAATACTCGGGGATACCGTATTATTACTTGCAGAAGTTGAAGGAGAAGAAGATTATCCGATCGAGTGGTTTGCCTATTATAATAACAGAATGCATGATATAGGAACACAAATATCAGAAAATAACCCATTTTTATGGATAACCGATACAGTTCCGGAGGGGATTAATATTTTATTAATAGCAACAGCAACACA
>JAJRUZ010000030.1 GCA_024277525.1 Caldifarciminota bacterium
AAGGAGAATTTGTTTGTTCTTAATTCTGTTAAAATTCATATTAAAGATGCTGTTTCATATATTTTAGCCGAAGACATTTATTCTCCTATAGACCTTCCGCCTTTTACGAATTCCGCAATGGATGGGTTTGCTGTGAGGTTTGGAACATTCCCCTTTGTAGGAGCGGTTTCCGGACCGCGAGAAATAAAAAGCTTGAAAAAAAAGGTTTGGGATGGTATAATTAAAACATGAAGTTAAAAAATGGCTTATTTGTGCTTTTAATTATTTTATTAATAAGCTGTGATGAAGAATTCAGCGTTCCCTCTACACCCCCTCTTCCAGAGAAAGATGAAGCAGGAACATTGAGTTTAAATTTAGAGATATTTCTTGATAGGCTTGGATTAGAGGAAGGTGAAAATATTCAAACCGTGGAATTAGAAGGTTCTGACCCGAATGTAAAAATTTACTGGTCTTGGTATGACCCTGATGACCCGGCAACAAATCTGACAATTGACCCGAACGGAGGAGAACCCTGGGATGACAGTATAAAAATTGAGTTTATAAACACTCAGGAAGAAAATGGACATCCTTATACAAAGACCGATGATAATGGATACACTCGGGTGCAATATAAAATAATATATAAAACACAGACAAAACAGACATTCCCGGGGGATAATTTTCAGATAATAGCGGTAAAGGGTTCTCCTGATGGGGCTGATTCTTCAATAAGCAGTCCTGTGTATATAATGAAAAGAATCTGGATTGAATATGACCATTTTAATGCACATCCTGATTATGGATGGGAATCTGATATTACTCATTATTGGGATATTGAAGGTGATTTAAGAAACCTTTTACATGAGGAAGGATATTCAAAAAATAGGGATGTTTATATAAGATTGATAAGATTTGTTGATATAGATGAATGCAAATTGATTGATACTGACCACGGGCAAGAGTGGTTTTGTGAACCCTATGAGTATACTCCTATTTTGTGGGATCAAGATAATGAAAGTTTACCAGAGGCTTGTCAACCCTATGCTGATATTTTGATAGATTCAACCATAGATAATGGAGCAAGAGTAAATTATGTCCATTTAATAGGTTCAACCAGGGTCACAAACATATATGGAGAAGAAATAGATGTATTAGGAACTGCAAAAATAAGAAGTTGGAACATTGCGGGTTTTTCTTTTATTTTCACCATTCAAGCAATATGGCGTGACACATTAGCAAGATCTTCTCTTATATATATTACACTTCACGAGTTAGGGCATCAAATTGGGCCCTTGTTAGATGTATCTCAACAGGAGCATACAGATGATTGTGTTATGAATCCATACAGGGTAGGACACCCGGATTCTGAAGATCCTCATTATGGTGTAAAATGTGTAAGGAGAATAAGAAATGATACAGGGAGGTTATAAAATGAAAAAATTATTTTTTATATTTCTTATAACCTTATTAAATGCACAATTAAAGTTAACTATTCATCTTAATCAAAGAACATTTTACACACATCAAAAAATATGGATTAAAGTAAGTTTAGAAAATACGGGAAATGAATCAATACTTATGGTTCCGCTTTATTACGGTCCTCCATTTCCTTTCACTTTTAAAGTATGGGAAGAAGGGAAAAAGTCCCTACCATATGAGGGTGGCTCTTTTCTTTTAAATAGTTATCCAATAGATACTTTAAACCCTCAACAAAAATGGGAAGTTTACCGTAATCTTTTAAGCAGTTTTCAAAATTCGGTTTTTATAAAAGAAAACGAGCCCCCACATTTATTGCCCGGTAAATACTATGTGCAGGCTATTTTTACAGTTTGTAATCCTGCTTCTGAAATAATAACTGAGAAACAACTTAGAACCGGAGAGGTTGTAAAAGTAAGACCTTATACCAAAAAGATAAAGAGGCTTTACAACTTAGAAAGTAATATCTTATCTTTTACAATTATTTCGGGGGAGGGAAAACTGGATTGGGAGGAGTATCAAAGGCTCATAAGAAATAGAAAAACTTCTCCGTCTGAATATATTTCTTTTGTTGAAAAATACCCTGATTCTCCGCTTGCAAAGGATGCATATTATGAGGCTGCTCGTAGAGCATATACCTTAGCAACTTTAAAAAAGAATCTAAGGGATTACGCAATTAAAATTTTAAAGGATTTTGCCCTTAAATACCCTTATTTCCACAGGACAAAAACCATACCCGGTAAGATTATGTTTCTTTACTGGGAGAATAAAAGAAAGGGAGTCTCTATATTAAAAGAACTTTTAAAAAAAGCGCCCTCTGATGCAGTATTTATAAGAGATGCAGAAAAACAAATTAAAAGATATGAGGAGATATACAAACAAAAGGAGGAGCAAGAATGAGATTTATTATGATCTTATTTTTTATCAATATCATAAAAGATTACAAAAATGTAGAGGAATATAAAGCACGACTTCTGAAAGTTTTGGTTAAAACACACAGACAAATAGATTCATTAAGACAAGAGAATTCTTCTCCCCTTTTATTGGATTATCCTTATTCTTTTGAGAATTTTTCATCTCCTGAGAGTAAATTAATTCCGAAGAAAATATGGAATGACCCTGAAATATGGAAATTTACCAAGGGTGTCGCAAATGAATATTTTGAGACAGCTCTTTTCAGGGGTTTGAACAGAGTAGCAGCTGCTGAATTTGAGTATAAAATTCTGATAAGGGACTGGACAGGGGGATGGAGATATAAACCGATGAGAGGAAAGGTTATAATGTTTTCGGATATTCAACTTTCGAGACTTATATGGCATGTAAAAGGGAGCAGAGCAATTTTAGCATACGGTGAGTATGGAAAAGGAGTGGGGAAGTTCAAGTACCCTCAAGGGATTGAAATTGTATTTCCTCATGTTTTTGTTGCAGACCCCGGCAATAGAAGGGTGGTTCATTTGAAATTTAAATTACTTCCGGAAGGCTCATTAGCTCATGGATACCCTTATGCTCTCGAATGGGTCGGAGTTATTGAAAAAAGAAACGGAAAGAACCTTTTTGCTCCTTTTTCACCGAGTGATATAGCCTATAGCAATAACGGGACCCCGGATGATTCAACGGATGATTTAATATATGTGGGGTCAATTAATGATAATTTTATATTAAAATTCAGATTTAATGATTTAGAACTTTTAGGTCAAATCGGATTTTATGAAGAATTATTTGATGATATACAATATTATCCTTTTATTCCCTCAATATACGGACCGGTAAGTATTGCAATCGGACAAAATCAAGGGAAGCATACAAATGAAATATACGCTACAGGATATTTTAAAAATGAAATTTACAGAATTATTGACTCCCTTGATTATAACGGCAGGGTAAGGGTAAAGAAATTAAAACTTCCGGGTCAACCTATTTCCATTCAAACAGATTACTGGGGGTATGTGTATGTTGCTGACAAAACGAATGATAAAATAATAAAAATATACCCTGATTTACATGATACTATATGGACATACGGGGGACACGGATTCGGAGTCGGAAAGTTTAATAAAATAAGAGATATTTATATTCTCGGAGGGCAGGTTGTAGTTACCGAAAGCTGGACAGATAACTCCGGAATTTCCTATTTCTGGATTCAAGGAATTTTTGAAGATAATACACCTCCAAAGGCTAAAATTTTATCTCCCCCTGATTCTACATATATAAACGGGGAAATTTCGGTAATAGGAAAAGTTGAAGACAATATCGGGATTAAAGGGTGGACATTATCACTTATACCTTATTCTAATTTCCAGACATCAGAATTTTTGAACTCAGGTTCCGGAGAAATATTATATGATACACTGTTTTTATGGAATACTGACTCTTTTTCCCAGGGTTTGTATTATCTTATACTAAATGCAGAGGACGAATACGGGAATTTCGCTTCAGACACACATCTTCTTTACATAGGAGAACCACCCCCTGTTTTAACAATCTCAGGCAAAGGCAAAGAACCCGGTAAATTCCGTCTTCCCTGTGATGTTACAGTTGATTCGGAATTCATTTATATTGCGGATTCCCAGAATGATAGGATTCAGAAATTCAAAAAAACAGGAGAATTTGTATGGACCATAGGTAAAACAGGCAAAAATAAAGGGGAATTCATTCAACCCGATTTTATTTCATATTTTGAAGGAAAGATTTTTGTTTCCGACAGAAATAACTCAAGGGTTCAGGTTTTTGACACAAAAGGCAATTATTTAACCGAGTTCGGTGGTAAAAATTTATTCAATCAGACAGGAGGTATTGCTTTTGACAAGGATAAAAACATTTATGTTTCCGATATACACAATCACAGGATAAATGTATTTGATTCTTTATTTAATTATAAAGGTTCTTTTGGAGAATATGGTGATACATTGGGTAAATTCAATCAACCTCATGGAATATTTATTCTTGACACTTTAATCTATATTGTTGACAGGCAGAATAACAGGGTTCAGGTATTTAATCTTGAAGGGAAATTCATAAAAGTTATGGGAGAGGAAGGTTCTGAGAGGGGAAAATTTTCTCACCCTTATGATTTGGTAATTGACAGGGACACTTCTTTATATGTTTCTGACCAGCATAATAACAGGATTCAAAAATTTGATAAATTCGGTAATGTTTTGCTTGAAATTTACGGGGAGAAACTTAATGATAGTTTAAAACAGCCGAAGGGTCTTTCAATTGATGAGAAATTTTTATATGTTATGGACACATATAATAACAGGTTGGTTTTATTTCCTTTAAAAATAGGTTATGGAGTGGATTCACTTGCCAAATATAATGTAAAGCCGGGTGATATGCTTGTTTTATATGATAAAGGGAAAATTTATTTTATTTTGAATATTAAAGGAGAAGGTAAAGAAATTAAGACGTTTGGGGGTTCCGGTTCGGGAAAGGGTTATGTTGAGATAAAGATATTTGACATCTTAGGGAGGAGAATGGGTTATCTTTTGAAGGGTTTTTATCCTGAAGGTAAGATGAAGGTTTTATTAAATAAGGATTTAAAGACAGGGGTTTATTTCTTAAAGGGTGAGATTTCAGGAAATAGGGTGAGGAAAAAGTTTATAATTTTCAGATAAAAAAATCTGAATATGGATAACTATTATATAACATTTGAAAAGGCAAGGGAACTTTTAAAGGAGAATTTGTTTGTTCTTAATTCTGTTAAAATTCATATTAAAGATGCTGTTTCATATATTTTAGCCGAAGACATTTATTCTCCTATAGACCTTCCGCCTTTTACGAA
>JAJRUZ010000031.1 GCA_024277525.1 Caldifarciminota bacterium
GATAAATGACCTTGCGAAGATAGATGGAATTTATTATATTCAGCCTTATTATCCTAAGACTTTTCTTAATAATACGACAAAATATGTGATTCAGAGTAATATATTGATATTTGATTCCACTGGTAATCTTATAGGAGGAGAATTACCTGTTTGGGATCATAATATAAAAGGACAAAAACAGCGAATTACAGTAATGGACACAGGGGTTGATTATTATTCCTGTTGGTTTATAGATCCCGAGGGAGATCCTCCGGGATCGAATCATATTGTTATTTATGACTATCAGGATGCGGGTGGAGGAGATTTGCTTGATGATGCGAATTGTGCACACGGAACCCATGTTACAGGAACAATAGCAGGTGACCCTACCCGTGGTGGAGCAACTTCACTTGTGGATTACAGAGGAAATGCTTATATGAGTAAAATCGTAGTCCAGGATATCGGGTATTATAACGGGTTTTCGTGTGTGTTAAGGATTGATAATTTTTACATCTCCGCTAATACTGCATATAACATAGACATTTCAAAGATTCATAGCAATTCCTGGGGTTATTCTGCATTCGGTGATTATGCATACGAAGCCCTGGATATTGATATTCTCTCTTTTAAATATAAAGATTTTCTCTTTGTAGTTGCAGCGGGTAATGATGGACCCGCTGATACCACGGTTTGTCCTCCTTCAACAGCAAAAAATTGCATTTCTGTAGGTTCGGCTTATAAATATACTGCTACCGCAACCTCTGATACTCTTTCAGCATTTTCTTCAAGAGGACCCACTGATGATGGACGTTTTAAACCTGATTTGATTGCACCCGGAGGCAGATATCCGGAAGGTTCTTCCCCGAGTAGTTTTGAAGAGTATATTATTTCCGCATATCCTGCGGACAGTTTCGGAGACTTGACATGTTTCACCGCAGGAATGATGGGAACATCCCAAGCAGCAGGCGCAATGGCTGCGGCTGCGGCGCTTGTGAGACAGTATTATGAGAAGGGATTTTATCCTTCAGGTGATTCTTATTCTGCTGATTCATTTAATCCATCCGCAGCGCTTGTTAAGGCGACACTTATTATTTCAGCAGAGGATATGACGGGGGACAGTGCAGGGGTGGATCATCCTATACCTAATTTTGAGGAGGGTTTCGGAAGGATAAAACTTGATAGTGCTTTATATTTTGCTGACAAGGATACATTTTTGAGGTTGCTTGTTCAGGATGTTGCTATAGATACGGGTACGGGGGTAATAATAGGAGGTCCCAACAATCCTGTTTCTGCTGGTGTTGCGGAGGCATTGAGGACGGGAGATTCTGATACTTTTCGTATCAGGGTGTTATCTTCGGTGAGACCTTTCAGGGTTGTGCTTGTTTGGAGTGATACGGCTGGTGCAGCGCTTGCGAATCCTACGCTTGTGAATGATCTTGATTTAGTAGTGATAGATCCTAACGGGGTGGAATATCATGGAAATGATTTAGTGAACGGAGAATCAACTCCGAACAGTGTATTTCGTGATTCTTTAAACAATGTGGAGTTATTTCAGGTTAGTTCTCCTGTTTAGGGTGATTGGACTGTTATTGTTTATGCTTTTCAGGTTGCAACCAGTTCATCTCAACCTTATGCATTTGCTGCTACAGGACATATTGAGTGGGCGGTTCCGGAAAAGATTAAAGAATATGAGGGTTTTAGGACCGAATCTTTAAAGACAATGCTTTATCCTTTGTATCCATCGGTTATAAAGGCGGGTGAGAAGGTGCGAATTTCATATGCACTTGCGAGGGATGCGTTTGTTGTTTTCAAGATTTACAATACAGCGGGGAGGCTTGTGAGGATGATTGCACTCGGGAGGCAGAAGCGTGGATTTCATTCAATAGATTTTGATGGAAGGGACGATAGGGGGAGGGTTTTGCCGCCCGGTAAATATTTCTGCAAAATGTTTGCGGAAGATTTAATTAAACAAAGACATTTTGTTATAATTAAGTAATACCGGATTTTTATTTAATAATACCTGATCTTATCGGGTTCAAAGCCTTTTTAAATTTAAAATTTGAAAATGAGTGAATTCCCTTTTATAAGGATGCGAAGGTTAAGGAGAAAAAAATTGTTAAGAGATTTAGTAAGAGAAACAATTTTGACCCCCGATGACTTTATATACCCTATGTTTGTTATTCCGGGAAAAGGTAAAAAAGAGGAAATCCCCTCAATGCCCGGTCAATTCAGATATTCAATTGACTTGCTTGCGGAAGAGGTTCAAAAAGTTAAAGAGGAAGGAATTAAAGCAATAATTCTTTTTGGCGTCCCGGAAAAGAAGGATGAAATCGGCACGGATGCCTGGCATGAAGAAGGAATTATTCAAAGAGCATTAAGGGAAATAAGAAAATATGAAAAGGAAATGATTCTAATTGCAGACCTTTGCATGTGCGAATACACTTCACACGGTCATTGCGGAATTTTAAAAGATAAAGAAGTTGATAATGACGCAACACTTGAATATCTGGGTAAAATCGCTGTTTCTCAGGTAAAAGCAGGCGCTGATATTGTTGCACCTTCCGGAATGATGGACGGAATGGTTAAAGCAATAAGGACAGCACTTGATAAAGAAGGTTTTGCAGATGTTCCTATCCTTTCTTATGCTGTAAAATATGCTTCCTCTTTTTATGGACCTTTCAGAGACGCCGCGGAGTCGGCTCCTCAATTCGGAGACAGAAAAGGCTATCAGATGGATCCTGCCAATTCAAGAGAAGCAGTCTTGGAAGCAGAACTTGATTTTGAAGAGGGTGCGGATATCTTGATGGTAAAACCTGCTTTACCCTATCTTGATATTGTTAAAACAATAAGAGAGAGATTTAGCCGACCGGTGGCTGCCTATAATGTCTCTGGTGAATATTCAATGGTAAAAGCAGCGAGTATGAAAGGATGGATAAATGAAAGAGATGTCGTTCTTGAAGTATTAACTTCAATAAAAAGAGCAGGTGCTGATCTCATATTAACCTATCATGCAAGGGATGCGGTTAAATGGATAAAATAATTTGATTACAACAGACGAAATAATACAAAATAAATCACACTGCTACGATTTTATATTCTTGAAATTAAAAATTCACGGTCCGGAAAAAGGCTAAAAATCATTTTACCCCCCTCTCCCCTTCTATTAGGGAAAGAATTTAACAATTTCCCTTAAATTCCTAAAGCTTTATCACAATCTCATCAGGGTCAATGAAAGAAACTTCATCTATTCCTTCTTCAACAGGTTCCAGAGAAAAGGTGCCCTCCTCCTGCTTTAAAAGCTCAAGAACCTCCTTTTCAAGTTGCTCCTTTTTTATCATTTCATCCCCTGTCTTTGCTGCAACTATCATCCCCTTTGCAAAATAAATCTCTCCTTTTTTCGTGGCACCTTTTATCACCAGTTTTCCGGATTTTGATAACCTTTTTATAAACTTCAAAATGTCCTCAATTTTAATATCCCTTAAATCACCAACAAGAGCCATTTTCTAATCCTCCTTTTTTTGAACTCCGAGAATTTCCAAAACCCTGTTCAAAAACTCCTTTAATTTAAATGGCTTTTCAAAATAAGCCTCAACCCCGAGCTCGTTCGCTGCTTTTTGAACCGCCTCCGAACCGTACGCAGTCATAAGAATAAGATGGGTATCAGGATGTATTTCTTTTGCCTTTCTCAATAAATCCATTCCGGTCATCTCCCCGGGCAATTTAAGATCAGAAATTATTAAATCAAATTTCTTCTCCTTTATCTTTTCAAGTCCTTCCTCCGCTGTCTCACACAAAACAACCTCAAATGTCCCTGTAACCGAAAATAAAATTTCATATAAACTCATGCCCAGGAGTTTTTCATCTTCAACTATTAATATTTTCTTTTCGGGTTCCATATCCAATCCGTTTTTTTAAGGATTTGAACCTTTTATAAATTCCTTCGGAATTTCTATTATAAACTTCGTTCCTTTTCCTATTATACTCGAAACCCTTATCTTAAATCCATGAGCCTCCATAACTTTTTTCACAAACGAAAGACCGAGACCTGCTCCCTTCTCCTTCTTTGAAAAAAACGGCTCAAATATTTTATCCAAATACTCCTCCTCTATTCCCCTTCCCGTATCCTCGACCTTTAAATAAATCTTTTCATTTTTTTCCACAAACACCCTTATTTCTCCCTTCCTTTCAATCGCCTCTATCCCGTTTTTAAATAAATTCAACAGGGAAAGCTCCATCTTTATTTTATCACACATTATCTTAAAATCGTCCTCAATTTCAAATTTAAAATCAATTTTTTTACCCTTAACAAAAAACTTTGACAGAGAAAAAGCTTTTTCTATCATCTCTTTTATTGAATTCTCTTCCACCCTGAGAGAAAAAGGCTTTGCAATTTCAAGTAAAGAAATCAAAAGATACTCCATTATTTCCGCTTCCTCCTTTAACGCCCTCACAAGTTCTTTTATTTTTTCATCTCTTTCCCTTATTTCAATTATTTCCGAAACACTTAAAACTCCGGCAACAAGATTTTTAAGCTCATGAACAATAGAAGCAGCAATCTTTCCGACAAGTGCAACCCTTTCTTCTTCTATCCTTTTCTCAATAAGATTTTTAATTTCCTCTTCCAAACTTTCCTTCCTTTCCCTTATTTCCCTCACAAAATTCGCATTTTCAAGTGCAACGGATAAAGTGTTTGAAACCATCTCAAATGTCTTTATTTCATCCTCATCAAATGTTCCTTTTTTCTTTCTTATGTATAAAATACCGTGCACAAAATCCCTTGTCGGAACAAGACAGGCAAGTTCATTTGCTTTTACATTTGTCTTCATTTTTCTTAAAGCATTTCCGGGAAAAGAAAATTCAATCGGAAGAATTAAAGAATCCGCCTTACCCCTCTTCGCCTTCGGTATTAAAATATTCCCTTTTATTTCATAAAAAACAACCGCCTCAATATCAAACAGTCCCTCATAAATTGTTTTTAAAAGATACTCTATAATTCTATCAGAATCAAAAACCCTTGTTGAAAAAAGAGCCAGGTCATAACTGATTTCAAATCTCTTTTCAGCCTCTTTTTCTTTTTCATAAAGATATGAAGAAAAAAAGATGGGACCGAGAAAAGAAGATAAGAGATTAAGGTCATCAATTTCTTTTTCTGCTAAAGTATTACCGAATTCAATCAGGATAAAACCGAAAAACTCCCTGAAGCGATAAAAAGGGTAATAATAGATAAATTCAGCCTGATGGTTTTTCGGAGAATAATTCGGAATTTCTTTAATATTTCTGAAAAAGGGATTCTTTATATTTATTAAAAAATTTTTGTTTTTATCCCATACTTTTTCATCAACATCAAAAAGCGGTTTTATCTTCTCTTTGCTTTCTCCGATAAATACATTGAAATCCAAATAACCTTTATAAAAATTACTTAAAAAAGCATTCAAAAACCTGTTTATTCTATCTAAGGAGACCTCTGCTGAAAGTTCTTTCAAAAAAGAAAGTAAAATGGAAGGTTCCATCTAAAAAATTTTAAACTCTAAAATTCTTTTTTTCAAATTATATGTGATAAATCCGGCAGTAATTCCTATCAAGGCACCTGCTATGACATCGGTTGTCCAGTGTCTGTTTAAATATATTCTCGAAAAACCGACAAGTGTGGCCCAGGTATAAAGAGGTATCCGTAGATTTCTATGCCTGAACGAAAGTATTGTTGCAGTCGCAAATGCCCCTGAGGTATGACCCGAAGGAAAGGAGGAATTCCAGGGATTCGTTAATTCCTCATCCGGTCTTTTTCTTTTTGTCAAAAATTTAACACCACTTGTGAAAATCTGAGAACCGACAACTCCGAAAAGTAAAAGCTTCGCATCCTCTTTTTCGTGGTCTGAGAAACAGGTTGCAAGCACTGTCTCAAAGACAAAAAATGTTATCCTGTCACCTGAATGTGTTATCACAGTGAAAGTCTTATCTAAAAAAGGGGTCCTGTTTCTCTGGATCATTTCCTGAATCCTTACATCTATTGAAAATTCAAGAAAAATCAAGAGGGATAAGATCATCTTCCCAATAGCAACCTGTCACCCAAAAATTGAGGCAAATTATTTTTAACAATCTTATTTCTTGCCCTTTCCACATCATAAGGGATCCTGTAAAAATATACATATCTTTTCTTTTTATCAAAAATTACAAAAGAAGCCCTCGGGTCTCCATCCCTCGGCTGTCCCACACTTCCGGGATTTATAAGATACCGTGAATTATTCTCTATCTTAAACATAAAAAAACCGAAATTTTCTTTTTCTTCATAAATTACATCAACAAATCCGTATTTGAGTATCTCCTTTTCTTCTTTTTCTTTAAAAACACACGGTATATGGGAATGACCGAAAAATATAATTTTTTCATCTATTTTCTGAAATTCAAATATTGCTTCCTCAAGGGAAAAAATATATTCCCATGATTCAGGCTCAGAAGGAGCAGAATGAACAAGTAAAACATCGTTTCCCAAATTCTCCTTGAAATCCAATTTTTCAAAAAATTTCCTGTTTTCTTTTCTTATGACTTTCTCGGTCCATTCAACAGCCTTTCTTGCATAATCATTTAAAAATTTCCTCTCCTCAATTTTTAAAAGAGCATAGTCATGATTTCCGAGAACACATTTGAAAGCCTTCTCCTTTATAAAATCCGAACATAAATTGGGATCAGCCCCGTATCCTATTACATCTCCGAGACACAAAATCTTATCAAATCCTTCTTTTTCCGCAAATTCAATTACCTTTGTAAGTGCCTCCCAGTTTGAGTGAATGTCAGAAATTATTAAATACCTAATCTTTCCTCACCTCCTTTCCTATTTTATCAAGTATTGCATTTATAAATTTTACTCCCCTTTCATCAATAAAAAGACTCGCTATTTTAAGTGCCTCTTCTATTATAACCGCAACCGGTATATCCGGATATAAAAGCATTTCTCCTACCGCAAATCTCATGATTGATTTATCATAAGGCAAAATCCTATCAAAATCCCAATTGATGAGATATTTTTTTATAAGTTTATCTATAATATTTAAATTCGGATAGATTTTTTTTAAATATTCCAAGGCAATTTCTTTTTCATTGTTTTTTTCTTCCTCAGCGGTTCTCAAAGGGTCATCGCCCAAGAGTTCATATTTATATAAAGCATTTATGGCAAGCAGTCTCCCCCTTGTTCTTTTTTTCAATCTATTCTTTAAGGATTTCATTTAAAGCAGAAATAAGTTTTTTATTCTCTTTTCTTCTTCCGATTGTGATTCTCAAAGCATTGGGAAAAAGACTTTCGGGCAGAGGTCTTGTAATTATTCCTCTTTTAAGTAATTTTTCAAAAATTTCTTTTGCCTTCATTTTAAATTTAACAAAGATAAAATTCGTATCAGATTTTAAATAAAAAAGATTCAATTTTTCAAATTCCTTATAAAGATATCTTTTCTCCTTTTTTATTAATTTTTTTGTTTTTTCAACAAATTCGTCATCATCAAGTGCATGAAGTGCAGCAATTTGAACTAACCTGTTAACATTAAAGGGGACTTTTACTTTATTTAAAGAGTTAATGATTTCGGGTCTTGCTATTAAGTATCCGATTCTTAATCCGGCAAGTCCGTACGCTTTTGAAAGTGTCCTTAATATAATTAAGTTTTTATACCTTCTGTATAAGGAAAAGGAATCAGGGAAATTTTCTGACTCTACAAAGTGAGTGTATGCTTCGTCAAAGACAACAAGTGTATTTTCTTTAACATTTTTAAGTAATTCCTCTGCTTCATCATGAGTAAAGGAGGTGCCTGTGGGATTGTTGGGATTTGATAGAAATATTATCCTTGTGTTTTCTTTTATTTTTTTCAAAATGGCAATGGGGTCACATGCCAAGTTTCCCTTTTTAAGAGGTACTTCAATAATTTGAGCATTGGAAATCTTGGATACAATGGGATACATTGCAAATGCTCCCTTGTTATAGGCAATTGAGACACTTTCATCCGCAAAGGTAAAAACAAGATAATATAAAAGTTCAACAGAACCGTTTCCCAAAATAATTTCATCTTCTTTTACATCATGGATTTTTGCGAGTTTCTTTTTAAGATAAAAACAGGAATCATCAGGATAATAATTTGCCTCTTTTAAATATTTTCTGAGTGCTTTCAGGGCTTTCTTTGAAACACCGAGTAAATTTTCATTTGAGGCGAGTTTGATTACATCATCCAGTTTGAGTTCCCTCTTAACCTCTTCAACCGGTTTTCCGGGCTGATAAGGAGAAACATCTATGAGGTGTTTTCTAATTAAAGGTGATAATTTTTCCTTCATAATAATTTCTCCTTTCCGCTTCGAGCGGGGTATCTTTTAACCCCGAAAATTCCGCACAGGTTAAAATTCTTTCATTTCCGTATATTTTTTTTAAATTACCCATGAAATTTTTATAACTCAAATCCCTTACAAAATGATGGTCTATAATAATTTTTGTCTCCGGCTTTTCTTTTAAAATATTCCCTATATCTGTTATAAACTCATCTATATCTGTTCTTTTACTCTGATATAAAGAGGGTCCGTCAATAAAAAAATAGTTTATGTTTTCTTTTTTTAAAAAATTCCTTAAGCTTTCCTCCCATATCCCTTGTGTATCTGATGAGAAAAATGAGGAATTTTTTTTATCTTTTATTATAAATGATATGCATTTACCCTGTCTTTTTGCTTTTCCGTGCCATAACCCCTCTGAAAAAATTATTTGTGTTTCCCCGAATTTATACTTTTTCTTATCCGCAAAATCAAATTTGATTTTCAGTTTTTTTAATTCATCACATAACCTTTTTGCTCTTAAAATCTGCATATGGTTCATTCCGGTAAAGTAATTTTTCAAAAGTAAAAATTTATCTTTAAAAATCTCAACATCAAAGAAAGGGTAATGGTCATTATGATAATGAGTTATAATGATAATCTCACTTTTTAAAACATGTTTTCTTATTTCTTTATATGTTTCATTCAGTTTTTTTATTTCGAGGGGTGAGGGAGGATAGGAGTTTCTTCTCGGTGCAAGTGCGCATGAGGGGTCAACCGTTATTTTTAAATCCTCTGTTTCAATATAAAAACTGAATGACCTGGTGCCAAGACTATCCGCTCCTAAGGGAGTTATTTTCATATTGAAGGATTTTTTTTATCCTTCTTTCGTGTCTTCCGCCTTCAAAGGGAGTTTCCAGAAATTTAAGAACAATTTTTTCAATTTCTTTTTCATTTTCAAAGTTTTTTGCTCCGAGAGTTAAAACATTCGCATTGTTGTGAGCCCTTGCAAGATACGCATCCTCTTCATCCCTGCACAAAGCAGCCCTTATCCCTTTAACTTTGTTTGCCGCAATTTCCATCCCTATTCCTGTCATGCATATCAGGATCCCGAAATCTGCCTCACCTTTCGTTATTTCCTCTCCGACTTTTATTGCAAAATCAGGATAATCAACCGAATCTTCGGAAAAACTTCCGATATCTTTTATTTCATATCCCCTTTCTTTAAGTAATTTTTTTAAAAATTCTTTAATTTTGAAACCCCTGTGGTCCGCACCGATAACAATTTTCATTTCAAAGGTTCAAGCCATCCGTATTTATCAGGAACCTCACCGTTTATATATTTGAAGAACCTTTCCTGTAAATCCTTTGTGACAGGTCCTCTTTCTCCCTTACCGATTATCATTTTATCAATACTCCTTATCGGTGTGATCTCTGCTGCCGTTCCTGTAAAGAATACTTCATCCGCAATGTACAAAAATTCCCTGGGAAGCATCACCTCCCTTACTTCATAACCCGCATCTTTTGCAATCCGTATAACGGTGTCCCTTGTTATTCCGGGCAAAATACAGGCATCAAGAAAAGGAGTGTAAATTATTCCATCCCTTACCGCAAATAGATTTTCTCCGGAACCCTCTGAGACGAATCCTTGGGCATCAAGTGCTATTCCTTCTGCAAATCCATATAGAATTGCCTCCATCTTTATGAGTTGTCCGTTTGCATAATTACCCGATGCTTTTGCAAGAGGGGGAACGGTATTCGGTGCAATCCTTGTCCATGAGGAAACCATAACATCAACTCCCTTTTCAAGTGCTTCCGGTCCCAAGTATTTACCCCATTCCCAAACAGCAATTGCAACCTCAACAGGACACTCTAAAGGATTAACTCCGAGCGAATAATAACCCCTGTAAACAATCGGTCTTATATAACATTCTTCAAGTTCATTTTCCAGTATCGTATCCTTACATGCTTTTACAATTTCTTCCATGGAGTAAGGAATTTCCATTCTGTAAATCTTTGCAGAATCAAACAATCTTCTTATGTGGTCTTTTAATCTGAATATGAAAGAACCTTTTTCAGTTTTGTAACATCTGATACCTTCAAATACAGATGACGCATAATGGAGAGCATGGGTCAAAACATGAACTTTTGCATCTTTCCATGGTATAAATTTTCCGTTCATCCATATATATTTCGCCTCTTTAATTTTAGCCATAATTTCTTTTTTTATTTTAAGGGGATTCCAACCCCTTTTTTATTTTTTTAAAAAGATTATAATCTATTCCCCTTCTCAAAAAATATTCTAAAATCTTTTTTTCATCTTTTTCTTTTCTTTTAAGTCTTTCATATAAATTTATTCCGTTTGCAATAACCTTTTCTTCATCCCATTCCTCATTAACTATCCTCTTTGCGGTTTGAATATTTACTCCTTTTTTTAAAAGCTTTTCTATTAAAACCTGTCTTCCGATACATTCCCTTTCTATCTTTCCCCTCACATAAATTCTTGCGAACCTTTCATCATCTATGAGTCCCTCTTCTTCAAGTTTTCTAATTTCGTTTTCAATCTCATTTTTCTTAAACCCTTTTCTTAAAAGACGCTCGTAAATCTCTTTTTTTGTTCTTAATCTGTATTTAAAGAGTAAATTTACATAACTTCTCAGATTCCTCATAAATTATTTAAAAATTCCTGCAGTTTTTTGCTTTTTAAAAAATCAATTGATTTTATTATCTCAATAATTTCTTCTTCAATCATCTTTTTTGTTGCTTCAATTACTATTTCTTCAACCTCTTTTCCGGAAAGATTAATTTCGGAATATATAGGCTCTACATCTTTTAATTCAATTGTATAAATGTCTTTATCTTTTTTATATTCCGTAATTTTTTCACTTTCCATAGAACCGCTTTCCATTACCTTTTCAAATCCTTTGTTTTCAAGAACTTTCTTTATTTTTTCATGAAAAAAATATACAAAATTATCATGTCCTTTAAATTTAAATTCTTTCATCTTATTCCCTCCTTTTGGATTCTTAACAAAGGAACAAGGAAAATGGGTGATAGAAATGTTGTAACAGCAGTTGCCATGATTGCAACTCCGTAAATGTCATGTGTGATTGCTCCTTTTGCAAGTGCGACACCTGCAACAATGAGGGCAACTTCACCTCTCGGAAGCATTCCGATTCCTATCCTGGTTGCACCTATGAGATTAAACCTTACAAAAAGCGCAGGAATTCCGCATCCTAAGATTTTTGTAATTGTTGCAATCAGAGTAATTACTATTCCGAAAATAAAAGCCTTTCCCATTGCTGATATATCAACAAGCATGCCCATTACAACAAAGAAAATCGGAACAAGAAAGTGGTACACACCTTTTAAATCTTCTATAATTTCCTCTTTTAAATCCGTTGTGGAAAATGCGAGTCCCATTGCATAGGCGCCGATAATCATGGCAAGACCGAATGATTCCGCAAGATATGAGGCAAAATAAGTAATTGCAAGAATAATTCCGAGCCATGCCCCTTCTGCTTTTAATTTCTTTAAAAGTTTTACAAGCGGTTTTGCTATTATAATTCCGATTATCAGTATTGCAAACCATATAAAAAGTGCCTTTAATGTGACCATTCCCGCGGTTGCAAGGGAAACTTCCCCTTTGTCAACGATTCCGAGAACAATTGTAAGGATTAAAATTCCGAGAACATCATCAACAACCGCACCTGCAAGTATGGTGATACCTTCGGGTGTATTTATTTTGCCCATATCAGACAATATCCTTGCTGTTATTCCGACGGATGTTGCTGTTAATATCGCTCCCATGAAAAGAGCGGTCGGATGTAAAAATGAATTTGCATACCCCATCCATATTGTTGCAAGGTCACCCAGTATAAAAGGAAATATCACTCCTCCTGTTGCTATTACAAATGCAGGAACAGAGTATTTAAGAAAAAGTGAAAGGTCGGTTTCAACTCCTGAAACAAACAAAAGAATTATAACAGCAACCTGAGCAAGGGAGTAAAGTTCGGGAGAAACTCCCATTGCATTATGCGTATCAATTGGGAAAAGGGGTGATGCTCCGGGTAAATTTATATGCCTTCCGAGAAAAAAAGGACTTATTATAACGCCTGCAATAAGTTCACCCAGAACCCCGGGCTGTTTCAGAAATCTCTCAAAGATTTCACTTCCTATTTTTGCAAATAAAAGAATCAGAGAAATTTGTGCAACAAGGTGAAAGGCGATTTCAGCTATGTTTGATTCCATTAAGAATAAATTTTATGAAAATCAAATAGAATTTATCAATTTAATGGGAACTCCCATAAAACCGAACTCTTGCCTTAATCTGTTTTTTAAATATCTCAAATATGTATCATCAATAGGTTCTTTTGACCTTATTTCATAAATTCTCGGGATTCTGCTTTTTTCCCTTATATCTTTAATAAAAGACGGGGGTGCATTTTGATTTATTGCCTTTAATAAAAATTTCTTAAGCGCGGTCCTATTGACCTCTTTATTCATCTCCTTCCATACCGTTTTTAATGTTAAATAAAGAGTATCTATTCCTTCTTTTTTAAGTGCCGAAACCATAATAAAAGGCACATAAGAGGCAGGAGGAAAAAATCTTTTTAAATCCCTGAATATTTCTTCCCTTTCCTTTTTCTGCATCAAGTCAATTTTATTTAAAGCAATTATCATCCCTTTCCCTTTTTCTTCAATCAAAGAAAAGATTTTTCTATCAACCTTAGTAAAAACTTCCCTTATATCCATTACAAAGATCACTATCAGGGAATATTCAAGAGAATGTGAAGTTTTAACATAAGAGAAATAATCAATGTCACTTTTAAATTTTTTTCTTATTCCTGCAGTGTCAATGAAGACAAAGTCTTCTTTTTCCACTTCAACAGGGTCTCTTGTTGTGCCCGGTACTTCTGATACGATTGCATAATCATAACCGAGTAATGCATTTAAAAGCGAAGATTTTCCTACATTCGGTCTCCCCACTATTGTTACAGGAACTCTTTTTTTATCTTTTTTTTCTTTATAAGGAAAGTCCTTAATAAGTCTATCAATCAGTTCTGATATTCCTATTTTGTTTGTTGCGGAGACTTTAAATATTTTATCATTCCCTATTCCAAGTTCATAAAACTCGTCGATTTTCTTCTTTTTTGTATCAATTTTGTTTATTACAAGATAAAAAGGTTTATTTTTTTTCCTTATGAAAGATAAAATTTCTTTATCTCCCTCGGTTAGTCCTTCTTTTGCATCAACGACAAAAATGAATGCATCTGCCTGGTCAAGGATTTTCATCACTTTTTCTTCTACGATTTTTCCTATCTCATCTTTCGGTCCGAAAAGTCCTCCTGTATCGCATATTTCAAAAGAAAAATCATCATAAATTACCTTCTTTTTTATCAAATCCCTTGTTATGCCCGGTATTCTGTGAGTAACAGCAAGGTTCTTTCCGATTATACAATTAAATAGGGAACTTTTACCTACATTGACCCTGCCGATGATTACGAAGAATGGTAGTTTCATTCTGTAAATAAAAATGCAACGGAGACGAAAATAAAGATGAGGTTAAAAAAAGGAGATTTCACTGATATGTTAAAAACAACCGAGGAAAGACCGAGCATTGAAAATCTCAAAATATCAAGCGCTGTTTTGTCTTTTAAAATTTTTTGGTAAGAGTTATATAAAGGACAGAAGGGAAGGAATAGGAGTGTATAAAGGAAAAGGATAATAAAAACAAAAAGGGAAATGAGTTTAAAATTAGATAAAAAAGGGGGAAGAAAAATGGAAAAGATAAAAGGGAAAAGGAAGAAAACTAAAAAAATAAAAAGTTTTTTAAAAACCGGGGGACGGATTTTTACAGAATTGAAAATTATTTCTTTACAAGTCTTCTTAGTTCAGAGGAAGGTCTGAAAAAGGGAACCTTCTGTGCTGGAATCTTAATTGTTTCACCTGTTCTGGGATTTCTTCCCTTTCTTGCTTTTCTCTTTTTCACACCGAATGTCCCGAAACCGACAAGGCGGAGTTCTCCACCCTTTTTAAGGGTGGTTTTAACAGCATCAACAAAAGCATCAACAGCCGCTGCTGCGGCTTTTTTTGTTATTTTTGCTTTTGTTGCAACGTGTTCAATAAGTTCTGCTTTGTTCATATTTCACCTCCTTTTTGGTTTTTTGTTTTATCCGTCCCCCGGGTCCATTATAATTATACCATAAAATTTTTAATTTGTCAAGTCCCTTTACATTGAAAGAGGTCATTTTTGAAAAATAAACGATGGAAATGCTATTATGAAATGTTTTCCGATGTATCGTTTAGAATTAAATAAGCGGGGTCAAAAACTTCCTTTTTTTCCAAAATCTCCCTTAATGAATAAAGTTCAGATGTTAATTTTCTGTATTTTCCCGGGTCATCCTCAAGTGAAACTAAAAATTCAAAAATCTTTTTGTGATTGATATGTTGCACAAACTCGGGAATGATTTTCCGATTTTTTATAATATTTACAAGACTCACATAAGGAACTTTTGTCAGCATTCTTGCAAGATAATATGTAATTTCCGAAACTTTGTATATAACAACCATCGGGGTTCCTGCTAAGGCACATTCAAGTGAAGCGGTTCCGCTTACGGTAACAGCATATTTTGATTTTTCAATATATTCCCCTGGGTCATCTCCGATAACTTCAAACCCATTCTTCAGAATTTCAACAAACTCTTTTTCCGGATGAACAAGTGATATGTAAAACTTAAAATTTTTAAATTTATCATTCAAGATTTCCCTTATTTTTATCATATCTTTTAAGTGTCTTTTTATCTCTCTTTTTCTCGAACCCGGTAAGAATATTATTGAGTCTTCTTTATCTTGATTCCATTTTATTCTCTCTACAAGCGGATTCCCTACATAAAATGCCTTTATTCCTTTTTTTCTTAAAAACTCCTCCTCAAAAGGAAAGACCGATAATACAAGGTCAGTGTTTTTTCTTAAAGACTTAACTCTCCATCCTCCCCATGCCCACACTTGCGGAGGGATAAAATAAATTACCTTTATGTTTAAATTTTTTAAAAAATTTGCAAGTCTGAGATTAAAACCCGGAAAATCAACAAGGATAACCTTTTTTATCTTATATTTTTTCACGAAGTAAAATATTTCTTTGAAAAGGTTTTTAAAATAACTGATTGAGCCGATAACTTCTGTAAATCCGACCACCGCTTTTTCTGTTATATCCCTAACAAGATGGGCTCCGCTTTTTTCCATCTCTTTCCCTCCGAAGGCATAAATTTCTAAATTTTTTCTTTTTTTTATCAATTTTTTTATAAGAAAAGAGGCATTTCTATCACCAGAAACCTCACCGGCAACAAAAAGAATTTTCATTTGATATAAATTAGAATAAGACCGATTGTAAGAAGAAATAAAATTAAATAAAAAGTTGATTTCTCAAATTTGAATACTTCAAAAAACTTATAAATTTTTTGTGTTTTCTTTTTGTAAGGTTTTAATTTCGGAATAAATCTCGGAACATTTTTTTTATAATCAGAATATTCCTCTCCGAATTCTTTTTCAAGAAATTTTTCCTCTTCTTTGATAATCAAAGTATACTGTAAGAAAAAAAGGATTATAAAAATCGGATAAAAAAGAAAAGGAGGTTTATAGAAAATCAAGAAAGATAAACAGATTAAGAAATTTCCGAGATAAATGGGATTTCTCACATATGCATAAGGTCCGCCTGTTGCAAGAAAGGGAGCATTGAGTTTTTTTGCCCTTGTTGCTTAACCGGTATACATCAAACTGTATATCCTTATCATTTCTCCGATTAAAAGAAAGGGAAGGGAGGTGATTAAACTTTTAAAGTTTGGCTTGGCAAAAAGTATTAAAATTAAAAAAAGGGGAATCCCTGTCTTATCCCGGTTTTTAAAAAGAAATTTCCCTACCTCTCTCAAATTCTGACCCTTTTTAAGTGATTCTCAATTATCTTTTTAATTCTCAATGCAATTTTAAGGCTTTGAACAGCCTCTTCTCCGTTAACCCGCGGTTTTTCCTTACCTTTTACTGCTCTTATAAAATTTCTCAATTCTTCTTTCAGAGGATTTTTGTCTTCAATATTTATTTTTAAAGGCAATATAGCACTGTTTTTCTTTACATAAACCTGAGCATTCTTATCCCTGTAATCAACGGATATATAAGTATCTTTCTGAAAAAATCTTATCTTTCTGAAGGGTTCCCTTGATATTCTTGATGCGGTAAGATTTGAGACACTTCCGTCTTCAAATTCTATTCTTACATTTGCAATATCAATCTTATCCGTTATAACAGGAACCCCTACCGCTTCAATTTTTTTAATTTTTTCCTTTTTAAAATTTAATAGAATATCAATATCATGAATCATCAAATCCAAAATAACATCAACATCCGTTCCTCTTTCTACAAATGGTGATAGTCTTTCTGCTTCAATGAATTTCGGGTCATTGACAATTTTTCTGATTGCAAGGATTCCGGGATTAAACCTTTCTATATAACCGACCTGTAAAATCAAATTCCTCTTTTTTGCTTCTTTTATTAAAATATTTGCATGTGAAATTTTTGTTGTTAAGGGTTTTTCCATAAAAAGGTGTTTCCCTTTTCTTAATACCTTATAACCTACTTCGAAATGGCTTATTGTGGGGACAGCACAGGTGATTGCATCAACCATTTCAATAAGTTCATCATCACTTTTTGCCGGATAAACTTTCAGTTTATCTGCGACCTTAAGTGTTCTTTCCCTTCTAATATCATAGACTCCGACAAGTTCTGCTTCTTCAATTTCCTTTAAAAGCCTTGCGTGAATTGAGCCGAGATAACCAACACCTATTACCCCTATTTTTAATTTATTCACAGATAACCTTTATAACCAACATAAAAGGTCCTTATAGACCTTTCACTCAGCAGATCTCTGAGTGTGAAGGAGAAGAAGAATTGTTCTTCAAGATTAAAGGAAATTCCTGTATTGAATATTCCGTTATTGTGGGTGGGGTCATTAAAGGCAAAGGCATATTCTCCGAATATTGAAAATTCCGGTGAGAATTTAAAAATAATTGAGGAAAAAATATCCATACCGTTTTTTTCATCGCTTGTTTCAAATGTTCTGTTAATTCCGCATGTGATTAAAAATCCTGCTAATACGGGTAGTGTTTTTGTAATAACGAAAAATATTCCTTTTGATTTAATAAAATATCTTCCATTTGTGTATTCATCAAAGCCCTGTGTTTCTATTCCCAGAACCATTGAGGGTAAGAAGCTTGATTCTTCTAAGAGGAGATAAGACACATTAACCCCGGGAGAAGGGTAGAGTTCTATTGCTTTTTCGTCTCCTACAATTCCTATTCCTCCGTATCTTATGCCGATAGAAAAGACATCAAGAATTGCTGCATCTAAGGAAAAGAGGAGTCCTCCTTTTTTTTGGAATCTTATTCCGAATTTATATTCGCCCCTTGACAAATTTTTTGCAATCGGAAAATCACCCGGGGATGTGGAGAGTGAGAAAAGATAAACAGGAAAAATAAAAAAAATTATTTTTTTCATTTATTTTATTTTAACAAAAATAGTGTAAGGTTTCAATATTTTTTACCTTTTACAGACTCTGAATCCGAAACAATCTCTACTCACTTTCCAGTTTTTTTAAGTGCCATAAGTCCTGTTCCCTTCCGAGAAGTTTTTTATTTTTTATTAAATCTCTTTTATCTATAACCCATACTTTTTCTTTACCATAAAGGAAATATTTTTTCCTCTTCCAGGCGGTCTCAAAATTAACCCCCTTTATTTTGTTAATTATATCAATCCTGTTGGGAGATATTCCGATTTGATAAATTATTTCTTTTTTCGCAAAATCATCCTCTTTTAAATCCTTAAGTTCCATATTTAGAAATTCCTTCAAACTCTTATAAACTCTTTTTGAGTTCCTGAGTGTCGGATTCACAAATATGTCCAGGTCTTTTGTTGAGATGGGTTCCGTATAATATATCACCGCATAGCCACCTATAACAAGATATTCCACTTTGTTTTTGTTCAAAACATGAAAGAAATCCTCAAAATCCTTATTAATCGGGATTTTCAAGATTAATCTCCTTTATTATTTTTCCATCAAGAGTCTTTATTCTAATAATTTTTCTGAATTCTAGTTTCTCCGGTGTTCCTTTAATTATCATTGCATCAACCATTAATTGCCAGGCAGCAGAAAATTTCTCGTTTGAATTTGCATTTTTCCAGAATTCCCTGTCAAAATCTGACTTTTCTCCTACTTTTATTTTCTTTGTTACTATTTTTCTTTTCATTTTACCTGCACCCATCAACAAAGGCTTTGAATAATTTAAAAAATATTTTATGTTTTTCAAATAAAAGTTCCGGATGAAACTGAACTCCCAAAAAGAAGGGATGCTTTTCACTTTCTATTCCTTCAATTATTCCATCTTTTGCCTTTGCAGAAACTTTGAGATCTTTGCCCAATTTTTTCACAGCCTGATGGTGAAAACTGTTGACCTTTATTTCCCTTTTTTTGAAAATTTCATATAAAAGAGTTCCCTTTTCTATGATTATTGTATGAGTCAACTTATCATAATAGGCGGACTGGTCGTGTTCAATTTCGGAATTTATATCCTGAATTAAACTCCCTCCCATCGCAACATTCATAACCTGACATCCGCGACAGATAGCAAATAAAGGTTTTTTATTTTTAAAACATTTCTTGACAAGTTCTATCTCAAGTTCATCCCTTTCAGGAACAACCCTTTTTGTTTTTTTCGGCTCCTCTTTATAATAAAAAGGCAAAATATCGCCCCCACCCGTAAGCATAATTCCGTCAAATTTTTCAAGAATTAAATCAATATTATTTTTCAAATCAGCGTAGGGAATTATCAGAGGAACTCCACCTGCCTTCTGAATTGCCTTTACATATTCAATATCAAGTAAAAATTTCTCGGAATGAGGATTAAAGGAAGGCGTTATACCGATTAAAGGTTTCCTGCGCAAGACTTAATTATAACACATATTCAAAGATTTTTAATAAATAAAATTTCATTTAAGGCAATTTGAAAAGAATATTTTTGTCTTTTTACTCAGGGCTCTTGAAGAATTCAACACTTTTTTTAATTTTTTTTCATCAAAATTTTTCAAAAGCCATTTAATTGCCTTTAAATCTCCGTATTCAAGCAGTCTTTCAATAACATAGTATTCATGTTCCTTCAAATTAATACTCTCAAAATCAACATCCCAGAAGTATTTTTTGAGAAAGGAGGGAAGTTTTCTCTTCATCATAAAAATAAGAAATTGTTTTTTGATTTTCAAATCCATTCCTCCAAAAACTCACAAATTGTCCAGTATTACTTGACAAATTTGGTATAAATTTGTCGGTTTAAGGTTTACAAAATTGGAAAACTTGTGTATAATTTCAAAAGAATTCATTAAAATAGAAAATTTTATAATTGCTTTAGACATGTAATTGCAAATATTTAAAAAGAGGTACTGAATGAAACTCTGAAAATATTCATATCAAAACTATAAATAAGGTGTTCCGTTCCTATATCAAGATTAAGCCTTCCGAGTTTCATTCCAAGACCGAACATGGGACCTTTTCTGTATTCTTCCAAATCATAAAAATATCCTATTCTTAAAAAGATAATCTCAGAATAATCTAATTCCATTCCGAAATGTTTCCAAGTCTCTCTCCATACATAGTTCAGACCCTTATTTTTTAAATTATTTGTGATATTATTAAAAACCTTGGTTATATCCATGGCAAAAAGCAATCTGAATTTTTCAGAATTATAAACAGAAGAAGCAATCCCAAATTTAAAAGTTCTTGGTAGAGCTTCCTTTCCGTATTCGTTCTTTTCATCTTTTATATCTGGTCCCAAATTTAAAAAAGATAAGCCTATATTAACATAGGGAAAAAATTTCCTGTTTTTGTTTAGATTTAATTTATAAATTACTCCTACATCAAAGGCAAAGGTTTTTCCTGATGTTTCTATCACCCCCAGCCTAAGAAACGGACCTATAAAGCGAGGATTTAAAAGCTTATAAATAAACTTTAGCCCTGCACCGATTCCGAGATTTTCCTTTATTTTGTAAGCATAATTTAGAGTCAAAGCAAAATTGCCTTTTAAAGTTCTGGAAAGAAAGGTGTTTTTTAATTCAATCAACCAATCTATATCTTCAAATCCTGAGTAAATCATATTTCCCGAAAATACCCCTTTTTTACCCACAGGTTTCACAAATCCGAAAGAAAAATAATATTCATCCGGCCATAGATTCATATTCCATCTTGAATAATCAAATAGAATTCTGAAATTTTTTATAAAAGATAATCCTGCGGGATTATAATAAGAAGCGGTCAAATCATCGGAGATTGCTGTAAATGCCGAGCCCATTCCCACTGCTCTTGCCCCGTAAAAAAGTAAAAGAAAATAGGTTCCTGCATCAAAAACTCCTGAAAATAAAAAGGCAGGAAAAGTTAAAAAGATTAAATATTTTTTCTCCATAGTTTGATATAATTATAAGTCTTATTCTGATAAATTTTCTTTGAATTTTTTAAAAAGATGTTGTAGAATTTAATGATGAAAACACTTGAAGATATTATCTCAAAACTTCCGGAAGAAATAAGACTTCCTATATATGAAGCCTTTAAAGTCTTTAAAGAAGATATAATTTATAAAGAACTACAGGAGATAAAAGAAGAGATTAAAAAAGTATGGCAAGCCATAAACGAGCTTGCGGAAGCTCAAAAGAGAACCGAGCAGAGGGTAAATGAACTTGCGGAAGCTCAAAAGAAGACCGATGAAAGGGTCTCTCGTCTTGAGAAGGTGGTTGAAGAACTTGCGGAAGCTCAAAAGAGAACCGAGCAGAGGGTAAATGAACTTGCAGAAGCTCAAAGAAAAACCGAGGAAGAACTCAGGAAACTTGTAGCAGAACACAGAAAGACAAGGGAACAACTCGGGGGTCTCTCTCATGCATTCGGATACCTTCTTGAAGACAGGGCAATTCAATCTCTTCCACTGCTTCTTAAAGAGGAATACAAAATTGAAGTAATAGGAGAACTCAAAAGGGAATATATGCAAATCAGGGAAGAATATATTGAGATTAACATTTACGGAAAAGTGAGGAAAAATTCAGAAGAATATACCCTTATAGGAGAGGCAAAGTCAAAACTTTCAAAAAGAATTATTGACAATTTCATAAAAAAAGCAAATAAGGTCTCAAAAAACACGATTAAAGTGCTTGTTTCTTATGTATTTACTCCGGAAATAAAAAAATATGCAGAGGAGAAGGGAATAATCCTTATTCCTTCATATAAGCTGAAAATTTGATTCTTTGATTTTATCCGAAGTGCGCTATTCAAACACAATTTCCAGCAAATTTCCCTTCAAAACCGCTTCTTTTGCCTTTTTGTCTGTTAAAATTCTCGGTAAATAAAAATGTCTCTTTTGATTTCCTATTCTTATTGATAAATCCTCGCCTTTTTGGAAAATTGAAATCTTATCCTTTTTTAAATTTTTAAAATAAAGCCTTAATTTATATTCTCCATCGAGATTCACAATTTCAAATGGTTTATCTTTATGAAAGATTCTAAGCGGGTCCTCATTTTTATAAATTTCTTCCCCCAGTTTTCTAAGGTCTCTGACCCCCAGTATTTCCTTATTATAATATGGAATTCTAAGCACAGGGAGGGGTTCAAAACTCGTTTCTATTCTTTCAAGATAATTCTTCTGAATATTATATAAAAAATTATTTTCTTCAACAACTTTGTTTAATATCACAGCATCAACAGGATAACCGTATAAATGCAAATAAGTGAATGCCCTCTCTGTTTCTCTTATGACCATTTTCTCAGGATTTAAGACAAGCCTTACCGAGGATATTTCAGGATTTTGAAGCGTTTTGTAGAGTGAGAAAAGGTCATTGAATAACTTTTCTGCTGCATCATAAGTTTCATCTTCAGGAAGCGGGAAATCCGTTACTGCTTTCACCGCGGGTCTTACAACTTTTACGACCCTTTTCTGGATCGGCAAAATTTTGTCAATCCACCATTTTGCAACATCGGGTATTGATAAGAATCTCAAAGTTTCACCCGTTGGAGCTGCATCAAGAATAATTGCATCATAAAATCCGTCCTTTATGTGTTTATTAATCCATAAAAAGGAAGAAACTTCTTCCATTCCCGGTAAAACCGAAAGTTCCTCCGCAAGGATTTCATCCACTCCTTTCCATTGGAAAAGTGATTTTATATAATCCTTTAATTCTCCCCAGAATCTTTCAATTGAGTAATAAACATCAACTTCTTGAGCAAACAAATTTTCTGATATCTTTATGGGTTCTGAAGAGAGTTCCTTTTCCAAGACATCCGAAAGGGAATGAGCAGGGTCAACCGAGATTAAAAGAATTTTTTTTCCTTCTGTTGAAGCATAGGCTCCTGTAGCAGCAGCAACCGTTGTTTTTCCGACTCCGCCCTTACCGGTAAAAAGAATTATTCTCATTGTAAATATTAAATTCTCTTATGATATAATTTCAAGATACTCTTCAATAGAAATCTGGTCCGGTCTTTTATTTCTTAAATCCTCCGGAACTTTATCAAATAGATTAAACTCTTTCAAAATTTTCCCTATTTTCTTTCTTCTTTCCTGAAAAGCCCTTCTTATTAGGTTAAAAAATATTTTTTCTTTATCTTCATCTAAGGGTAGATTTTCTTTAGGTTTCAATCTGAAAAATAAGGAATTTACCTTAGGTTTTGGTTTGAAAAAATGTGAAGGAATAGGCATTAAGACTTCTATTTCCATGTAAAAATTAACGAATATGGTTAAAGAAGAATATTCTTTTGTACCGTGTTTTGAGGTTATCCTATCAACGACTTCTTTTTGTAAAGTAAGATAAATTTCCTTAAAACATTTTCTTTCTTCTATTATTTTTTCAATAAGCGGACTTGTAATGTGATAAGGAGCATTGGAAATCATTCTTATTTTATTCAGCCCGAACTCTTTTAAAATTTCTTTAACCGAAATTTTAAGAAAATCCCCTTCTATAAGATTGAAATCAAGATCCAGGATGTTTTCCCTTAAAAATTTGCACAAATTTTTATCAATTTCAATGGCAATTACCTTTGCCCCCTTTTCAAGAAGAATTTTTGTTAAGATTCCCTTTCCCGGTCCTATTTCCATAATCCATTCACCTTTTTTTATATTCATCTTCTCTATCATTTTTTTTGCTACTGATTTTCTTATGAGAAAAATTTGCGAAAATTTCCTTTTTTTCACTTTTTAATTATAATAAAACTTGAAAAATTTAAAAAAAGATGGTATAATACATACACTACTTACACATGAGGGGTCCGAATCCCCAAAACCGAGGAGTATAAAATATGGTGAAGCTCCTCTTAATAATACTTTTCAGTGGAGTATCAAATAAGAGCATCCCCATCAGTATGGTGGGGGTGAGGTTTGACCCGTTGAAGGACGGAGAACCCGCAATACCTGCTGCTTTGAAGGCTGAGGAGAAGGGAACTTGTCTTTACATTGTTCAGTTCAAGGGACCTATCAGGCAGGAGTGGAAGGAGGCTTTGAAGGATAAAGGGGTGGAGGTTTACGGTTATATTCCTTATTATGCTGTATTTGCGAGGATGGATGCTGATAAGAAAAAGGAGATTTTATCCCTTCCTTTTGTTCGTTGGGTCGGGCTTTTTCATCCTTATTATAAGATAAGTCCGAAGATATTGAAATCCGAACCTATGAAGGAATCTCGTGGGACATTGGTGAAAGGGAAAGGTTGGCAGCAATATGAGGATCCTTTATATGTTAACGCCCCTAATTTAAAATCTTATGTTCTCTATGGTCTTCCTTATGTTGATTGGTCTTCTGTTGCAAGTCAGGTAATGGGATTGGGCGGAGAGGTGAAGAAGGTAACCGGGGTTTTTCCCGGTAGGATGATAATATGGGTATCTCCTTCTGTAATAAATGACCTTGCAAAGATTGGCGGAATTTATTACATTCAGCCTTATTATCCTAAGACTTTATGGAACAATACGACGAAGTATGTTGTTCAGAGTTATATATTGACCGTCGGTTCTGATGATTGGCCTGACATATCAGCAGATACGGTTATTGCAGGTGCATTACCCGTTTGGGATCATAATATAAAGGGGCAGAAACAGATTGTCACAGTAATGGACACAGGGGTTGATTATTATTCCTGTTGGTTTGTTGATCCTGAAGGAGATCCTCCGGGTCCTAATCACATTGTAATTTTGGATTATGAAGATGCGGGTGGAGATTTATTAGATGATGATAATTGCGGACACGGGACTCATGTTACAGGAACCGTAGCAGGGGATCCGACACGCGGAACCGGAGGAGTTGGAGAGCCAGGATTTGATTATGCAGGAAATGCTTATATGAGTAAAATCATTATGCAGGATATAGGTTATTACACTGGACAGACATGTGCTCTGAATATTACAAGTTTTTATAATGCAGTTGTAGATTCCGCTATTCCTTTGGGTTCAAAAATTCATACAAATTCATGGGGGTATTCTGCTTCAGGGGGAGATTACAGTAATGAAGCCCTTGATATAGATGCCATTTGTTTTCAATATCAAGATTTTCTTTTCACGGTTGCAGCAGGTAATGACGGACCTGCTAATAACACTGTAAGTCCGCCTTCAACGGCAAAGGATTGCATTTCGGTAGGTTCAACTTACAGGCACAGTTATGATGCAACTGCTGATACACTTTCAGGGTTTTCATCAAGAGGACCTACGGATGATGATCGATTTAAGCCCGATTTAACGGCACCTGGTGGGAGATATAAAGACGCGGCGACCGGGAATTATAGAGGAGATTGGCGTGAGTTCATTCTTTCTGCTTATCCTGATACTGCAGGTGATTGGCCGGAATACAGTTGTCGTTCTGCGGGAATGATGGGAACATCAATGGCAACACCCGCAATGGCGGCAGCTGCTGCACTCGTAAGACAGTATTATGAAAAGGGATTCTACCCTTCAGGAGATTCTTCCGCTACAGACTCTTTTAACCCCTCGGGAGCACTGGTTAAAGCAACCCTTATTGTTTCAGCAGAGGATATGACAGCAGACAGCGCAGGAGTCAATTATCCTATTCCTAATTTTGAAGAGGGATTCGGAAGGGTAAAACTTGACAGTGCTTTATATTTCTTCGGAGATGTTAATAAGTTGCTTGTCCAGGATGTTGCGGGGGTGTTAGGTGTGGGAGGACCTAACAATCCTGCCGGTGCAGGTACTCCGAGAGCATTGACAACCGGTCAAGCAGATACTTTTAAAATTTATGTTAATTCCTCGCTGAGACCATTCAGAATTGCACTTGTATGGCACGATACAGCTGCTGCAGCACTTGCAAACCCCACACTTATAAATGACCTTGACTTAATAGTGATAGACAGCGCAACAGGAACAGAATATCACGGTAATGATATGACGAACGGGGAATCTAATCCGAATAGTACCACTTTTGACAGATTAAATACCGTAGAACTTTTCCAACTTAGTCTCCCCTCTATCGGAACTTGGTATGTCATAATAAGTGCATTCCAGGTAGCGACCTCAGCTCCTCAACCTTATGCATTTGCTGCAACAGGTGATATTCAGTGGCGAATTCTTGGGATTAAAGAGGCAGTGGTATTTGCGGAAGTTAAACCTGACGGGATTTTATTGAGATGGAATGGCAGTGAAAATGTCTTATACAGAATAGAAAAGAGAAGCGACGGAAATAAAAACTTTGTGGAAATAGCAAAAACAACCCGAACGGAGTATCTTGATAAGAATGTAAGGGATGGAGTTACTTATGAATACAGAGTATTCAGAGGGACCAAACTCATAGGTAGTTTAAAAGTCACATTTAAAGGATTAAAAACCCAGCTTTATGCTCCGAAGCCTTCTTTCTTAAAGGCGGGTGAAAAGATACAGATTTCATATACGCTTGCAAGGGATGCGTTTGTTGTTTTTAAGGTTTATAATACCGCGGGAAGACTTGTAAGAACAATTGCAGTCGGAAAACAAAAACGCGGATTTCACTCAATAGATTTTGACGGAAGGGATAATAAAGGCAGATTGTTACCTCCCGGTAAATACTTCTACAGAATGTTCGCAGGAAATGTGACAAAACAAAAACACTTCGTTATTGTTGAATAAAAAGAGTTAAAAAGAAGTTTCTTCTCGCAGAGTTAGGAAACCGCGGGTGTAAGGAAGAAATATTATCAATTTAACATAAATATTTTCTTTTAATGTATAATTTAAAATCGGTTCGATTCCGATTATTTAAAATATTAACTTGAAAATAAAAGAAATTTATACAATAGGTCATTCAACAAGAAAGGTAAATGAATTTATTGAAATTTTAAAATTTTACAAAATAGAAGTCCTCGTAGATGTAAGAAGATTCCCTGTTTCAACAAAAAATCCTCAATTTAAGAAAGAAAATATAAAAGATTCAGTTGAAAAACACGGAATCTTTTATATATGGAGAGGAGAAGGACTCGGTGGCTTCAGGAAAGAAGGGTATCCTGAATATACAAAGAGCAAAGTCTATAAAAATGAAATTAACTTCCTCATATCTCTTTCTAAAAAAAAAGAATTTGTATAATGTGTGCGGAAAAACTCTTTTTCAGATGCCACAGAAGATATATAAGTAAAACCTTAAAAGAAAAAGGAGCAGAAGTTTTCCATATTATTGAAAAGGGAAAGCTTTATAAGGAAAAATGAAAACTTTTATTACAGGCGGAGAATTAATCGCAAAAGGAGCAATTGATGCAGGAGTGAAGTTTTATGCAGGTTATCCCATAACTCCCGCAAGTGTTATATATGAACCCATGATGAGAGAATTACCGAAATACGGCGGAATTGCGGTCGGAGCATCCGACGAGATTTCAGCCATTTCGTACTGCATAGGAGCATCATTGAGAGGTATCAAAGCAATGACAGCAACAAGTGCTCCTGGTTTTTCTCTGATGATTGAATCGGTTGCATACGCCTTGATGTCCGAAATTCCGATAGCAATCGTAATTGCCCAGCGTCTCGGACCTTCAACAGGTGCGGCAACAACATCTGCTCAGGGAGATTTATTACTCACCGTATTCTCAAATTCCGGAGGTTACCCGATACCCGTTTTATCACCCTCAAATATTGAAGAAAGTTATGAATTTATGATTCATACAGTTAATGTCTCTGAAAAATTGAGAACACCTGCAGTTTTGTTAACAGAGAAAGAAGTGACAATGACAAGAAAAGGAATTAATTTGAATGAGATAAAAAAACCGGAAATTATTGAAAGAAAGAAATTTGAAGGACAAGGAGAATTTAAAACATATAATTTTAAAGAAATATCAGATGTTCCGGAATTTTCACCCGTAGGGGGCAAGTTCTTAACAAGATATACAGGTAGTGCACATGACAAAAAGGGAATTTTAAAAAAAGATGACCCGGAAGTTATTGAAGTTTTATATCATCTTAAAGAGAAAATATACAAAAACATGGAAGATTTCTATTTTTATGAATATGAAGAAAAGGGTAAAGATGTTTTGCTTGTATCTTACGGAATAACATCCGAAAGTGTAAGGGAAATAAGTGATTTAAAAAATATTGACTATCTTATACTTAAAACACTTTATCCTTTAAATGGAAAATTTTTAAAAGATGTTTTTGAAAGATATAGAAAAATCGTAGTCATAGAAGAAAATATTTCTGGCTCTCTTTTTTTTCTTTTAAGACATTTACTCGGAGATAAAGGAGTCTCTTTTACAAAAATCGGTTTTTTAATTTCACCTTCTGAAATTGCGAAATTTCTGGAGGAACTGTGATGGATTTGTTTGAGATTATAGAAAAACCGCAAAATTTTCCTTATTGTCCGGGGTGCGGACACACCCTTGTTAATATGGCACTCGCAAAAGCAATTGTTTCTCTGAATATTCCGAAGGAAAATATTTTAATTGTATCCGACATAGGCTGTGTGGGGCTTGTGGATAAACTTTTTAATGTTCATACAGTTCATACACTTCACGGAAGGTCAACTGCGATAGGAACCGGAATAAAGATGGCGGATGAAATTTTATTTAACAATAACTTGAAAACAATAGTCATGATAGGAGATGGAGGAGCAACCATAGGATTACTTCACCTTGTTGAAGCAGCAAAAATGAATGTGGATATAACGGTTTTAATTCATAATAACTTTTTATACGGAATGACAGGCGGACAGCATTCAGGCTTAACTCCGCAGAATTTTATTACTTCAACCACAAGAAAAGGAAATCCTTTTCCTGCTCTTAATATTATTGAAATCCTCAAAAATGCAGGAGCTTCTTTTTATGCAAGGACATTTGTTCAGGATAGAGAGTTATCAGACATTATAAAAGAGGCAATAGTTCATAAAGGTTTCTCGGTTATTGAAATATTTGAGTTATGCACAGGATATGCAGCAAGATACAACAAGTTAAAGGGTAGTGATTTAAAGAATATTTTGGAAAAGCACGGCGGTAAAATAAAAGAAAAAAAGGAAAGATTATCCTTCGGGGAATCTTATGAAGAGAGCATAAAGGGTGAAGAAGGAGGATATGAATTAAAGGTCATAGAAAAAGAATTTGAAATACCTTTTAATAAATCTCAAAAGATAATTATAGCAGGCTCTGCGGGAGAAGGGGTTCAGTTTGCATCTTCTCTTCTTGCTCTCTCTGCTTTGATATGCGGGCTGAATTCGAGTCAGAAAAATGATAATCCTGTGACAGTTGGAAGCGGATTTTCGATTTCCGAAATTATAATTTCAAAAGAAAAAATCAGGTATTCGGGTATTGAAAATCCTGATTATCTTATCATTACGAGCATGGATGGATACAAAAGGGTAAAGGGAAAAATTATGAAGGCAAAAAATGTGATAATAGACGAGACCCTCTCAGATGAGTCAAAATTTTTAAGAGTTCCTGCAAGAAAATATAAGGGAGAAAGGGGAGGCCCCACGGTTTTCTCCTTGGGTGTGCTTTTTGAAAAATATAAAATTTTCCCTCCGGAAGTTTTCTTAAAAACGGTTGAAAAATACGGAAAATCCAAAGAAAAAACCATTAAAATTTTTGAAGAAGGCAGAAAATTCGCTTTGAAAGGTTAATTATTTCAAAAATTTAAAATGAATTTTTTATTTTTAACAAATTATTTTCCGCCCGAAGGTTTTGCAGGTTCGATCAGAGCATATAATTATGCAAAACATTTTCCTGAATTCGGGTTTTACCCTTTTATTATAACCTCTTTTCCTTCAAAAAGATTTCCCAAGGATAACTCTTTGCTTGAGGAAATTAAAGAATTTAAGATTTTTAGGGTTAAAAATATTTCTCCTTCACTTATTCCTTTTAAAAATATAAAAAAAGGAGGGAGGGAATTTAAAAGATTTTTGCGTCCGTTTTTTGAAAAATCTTTATCTGTTTTGAATAAAGAAAAAATTGATTTTATTTTTGTAACTTTACCTCCTTTTTCCCTTCTTAAAGTTGCTATTTCCTTGAAATTGAGAAAAAAAATTCCCTTAGTTTGTGAAATCAGGGACCCTGCTGATTTTGAGAGCGGAAAGAAATTTATAAAATTCATAAAAAATTGTGAAAATTTAATTGACTTGTTTATAGGTTCCCATGAATATGTTTTAAAAAGTTTCGGAATCAAGGGAAAGGTTATTTATGCAGGTTATTATGAATTTGAAACTAAAAAACATAAGGGCTTCAATATCATATACACGGGTTCAATGAGGAATGCTTCTTTAAGTTTTAAAAGGTTTTTAAAATTTACCGAAAGAATTGATTATAAACTTTATTTAATCGGAACCGAAATTAAAGTAAATGATAAGAAGGTCATAAAAGAGGGCTATATAGAATATAAAAACCTTAAAAAATATTTTGAAATTTCTGATTTATTTATTATTTTCAGGGATAAGGATATGAGGAATTATATTCCTTTAAAGTTTTTTGAGCAGGCCGGTTCTGAAGTACCTTTTCTTGCTTATTTCAAAGAAAAATCAAATTTTTTTAATTTTTTAAAAAAATTAAATAAGGGAGAAGGATTTATGTGGGGAGAAGAGGAAAATATGCTTTTATATATTGAAAATGTTAAAAATAGAAAAGTGAGGGTTTCTTTTTTCGGAAAAAAATGGAGAGATAGGGTTAAGGAAATATGCGAGGTGATAAATGAAGAAATTTTTAACAGGAATTACGGTAAGTTTTAACAGTTCAAAAGTTATAGAAAAACTTATTGATTCAGTGGAAGAAGTAATTAATGAAGAGATAGAGTGGATTTTTGTTGATTCTGGTTCAAAGGATGGAACAAAAGATATTTTGAAAAATTTTAAAAAAGCAAAGGTTTTTTTATTTAAAAAAAATATCGGGTTTTCAAAGGCAAATAACTTTGCTTTCGGAAAATCAAGTGGTAAATATTTATTCTTTTGCAATCCTGATATAAGATTTGAAAAAAGAGAATTTTTTAAAATCTTGGAGGAATTTAAGTCAAAGAACCCTCTGGTTTTGGTTCCTGAATTGAGGGATTATAAAAATAAAGAATATTACTTTATAAGACCTTTACCGAATTTCAAAAACATTTTGTCTTTAAGATGGAACAGGGGCATTATAAAGAAGAATGAAAAGACACAGCCTGCGTTTTCCGCAATTTTTATAGAAAGGGAGGTTTTTGAGAAACTAGGAGGGTTTGATGAAAATTTTTTTGTTTACTTTACCGATGTTGAATTTTTTAAGAGATATTATAGAGAAGGATTTAGTGAAATTCATCTATCGGATTCTTATTTCTTTCACGAGGAGGGTTCTGTTTTAAAGACCCGAAAGAATAATTTTTTGAAATTCTTTGACTTTTCGGCTTCGTTTTTAAAATTTTTTTGGAAATACGGTTCTTTTATGGATAAAGTAATTTCTTTACCTTTTTTCCTCTTGGGCATTATGAGGAGTTTATTTTTTTACTTAATTTAAATAAGTTTTTTCCCTTTCAAAAATTCAAAAATTTCTTCCGGTTTTATATTCAGCGGAAATACTTTTAATTCATAGACAATATCAAACAGAATTGCTTTTATTTCAGGGACTTCTTTTATTTTTTCCCATACCTTAATTGCCTCTTTTTCTCTTTTGTTATAATAAAGAAATAAGAAGTAAGGGATATAGGTAATTTTCCTTCTATAAGAACTCTCTGGTGAAAGTTCTATTGCTTTTTTAAAATATTCTTCTGCTTTTTCATTTTCTTTTTTTAAGGTATATATCTTTGCAATAAGTAAATATTTATCTATTTTCAGAATTTCCCTTTCTATTTTCATTTCCATTGCTATTTCAAGTGCTTTATCATAATTGCCTTTCAATAATTCATAAAGTGAGTCAAAAAATTTAACATTAAGTTCAAATTCGGGGTCTTTGTATGCTTTATAAAGAGATCTCAATTTTTCATTGAATCCCTTAGCTTCTTCTAACTTACCTTCAAAAAGTAATATATTTTTGAAATTTTGGTAGTATGAATTCAAATAATAATCTGCTCCGGAACGTTTAATCTCTTGAAACATTTCTTCAAGTGAATTTTTAGCTTTTTCAATTTCCCCTCTGCTAAAATAAAGTTGCGCTAACCAGTTAAATATATAGGCTTTCATATCACTTTCGGTTGTAATTTGCAAAGCTTCTTTGTATTTTTTCTCAGCAATTGAATATTTTCCTTCTCTGAAATATATGGATCCGATATTTGTGAGAAGCAATACATACCCTCTTTTTGATGTTATGATTCTTTTTGCTATTTCGATTGCTTCATCATAGAATTTTTTTGCTTCTTCTAAATTTTCAAACATTGCATTTATTGCTCCCATTAGATTACATAGTCTGTATTTAACTCTTTCATCTTTTGTTCCTCCGTATTTAAATCCATTTTCAGCGCATTCCAAAGCCTCTTCATATTCGCTTAAATAATAATACCCTGCGCCTTTGAGAAAAAAGTAAAATCCATAGAGCTGAGGGTCCAACTTATCCGGCTCTTTAATTTTTTCAAGTGTTTCTATTATTCCTTCAAAGTCATGTTTCAGTAAACAGATATGTGCTTTTAAAAGCAAGGCAATGGGATGTGAATTTTTTATCTCATCAGGCAATTTCTCAATTATAGGTTCAATTTCAAGAGCACGATTTGTTTCTGTAATGTCCAAAAACTTTCTGTTAATTATATCAAGTATTTTTGAATAAAATTTAAGCTTTTCAAGATAATTAAGAGCAGAAAAATAATCTTCTTGTTCTAAATAATACTCAATTGCATTATCCAAAATCCATTTTTTTAAAATTATTCCTCTTGGGTGCCTTTCAAGTTCTTTTGTTAAAAAGTCCTTGAATATAGGATTTAGATAATAAAAATCCTCTTGTTTTTCAAAGAAAATAAATTTCTTTGACATCTGTTCTATAAAGTCATATGCATCCTTAATCCCGAGAATTCTCTGAAGTTCCATAGGTCTGAACTTATCAAGGCATGAAAGCCCCATCAAAAGACTTTTTGTTTCAGGTTTTAATTCGGAAAATCTCTCTTTAAGTATCTTATAAATAATCTCAATATCACTTCCCTCTGGTATGTGTTTATGTTCAATATATTCGGATAGAAAAATTCTTGTAAAAAACCCGTGCCCTCCTGTTTTTTTGAGAATTTCCTCTATTATATTTTCTTCAATTTTTATTTCGTGTTTTTTAAGAAAATCCATGATTTCGTCTTTTTCAAAAATAAAATATTCCCTTCCTATTCTTTCGGTTTGTGTTTCAAGCGGGGTTCTGATGTCTTCCCTTGTTTCTATTATGAAGGAAATCTGAGGTCTTGAATTAAGAGTCAAGTCCCAGAAAAGTGATAAACTCTCGGAGCCAATTATTTCCTCAAATCTTTCAAAAACAAAAAAATTAATTTCTTTTTCTTCTCTAAAATAATTGCTTATTACCATTTTAAGTCCTTCAATAGTCTCTGCTATTTCTTTTAGTAATTTTGAGCCTATTTTTGTTAAAAAACGGGGAATTGCCCTGTCTTCCTCTCCTAATAAAAATCTCACATTTTTTAAATTACTCTCTTCTAAGAATTTATTTATTACCTCACTTTTTAATAACCCGGGTTCTCCTGCAAGAATAATATATTTTTTATTAACCGATTCTCTTAACTTCCGAATCGCTTTAACCGGTAAAAGTTCCTTTATCGCCTCCAAATAAAAATTTTATTTAATTTTCAACTTAAATTTCAATAAGTATAAAAAAATTGGCAAAGTTAATAAAATAAAGAATAAACAGATGTTTAAATCCTTCGTATGTATGTAAAGAGGTATATCCGATAATTTGTCTATTATAAAAAACATAAATTTAGCACATATTTGTGTAAAATATGCAAATCTTACAGATAAGGGTTTGAAAATAAAATAGAATATATGAGTTAAGATTGCTCCCAAGAGAATAAAAAACATAAATGTTCCGAGTAATAAATTTGAAAAGGGAGAAATTAAGGGAATATTTCTGAATATAAAATATATATAGGGAAAAACAGAAATCTGGGCAGAAATGGAAACGGAGAAAGGGATGTATAAAAAATTCCTCAAAATATAATTTTTTATCTTTAATTTATCAAAAACAGGAAAGAAGACAATTATACCTGTTGTAGCCAGATAGGATAAATGGAATCCAGGGTCAAAAGCCCATTCTGGAAAAAGAAAAAGGGATATTAAACCCGCATTTCCGAGAATTGAGAGTGGATGTGTTTTGATTCCGATAAAAAAAGAGAAAATAAAAAATAAAATCATTATAACAGATCTTAAAACAGAAGGTCTTAAAGGAATTATTGTAATATAAAGAATTGTAAATATTGAGGACAAAATAAGGGACCTTTTAAAGTCAATTCTCAACAGTAAAAAAATTAAGGTGAAAATGCCGGATATGATTGCCATGTGAAAGCCCGAAATTGCAAGGAAATGAAGTGTTCCTGTTTTTAAAAATTTATCCCTGTAATTTTTATAAATTTCACCTCTTTGTCCTAAAAAGACAGCTTTTATAAAGGAAGATACATCTTTATCAAAAATCTCATCGGTGATTTTCAAAAATTTTTTATGAATTTTTTCATTTATTATCAAATAGATCGGCTTATTTTCTTTTTTTCTTAAAAAATAGTGGATATTGCCTAAGGGAATATAAGAAAGGTTTTTAAAAGGTGAAAAAAGTGTGAGAATGAGTAAAAAAATATTTATTTTTAAATCATTAAAAAATTTCCCTGAAATTATCCCGGAGAGAAAGAGCAAAAAAGCAATAAATGAGGGATATTTTTTGTTTATTTGCATTTTTTAATTTTAAATGGTATTTTATAAAAATTTATTTTAAGGTTCAAATCCATTATGTTTAAAAAAAGGAGTTTAAAGATGCGTCTTAAAGGTCGTGTAAAATGGTTCAGTGCAAAAAAAGGATACGGATTCATCATCCCGGATGATGGGTCCGAGGAGCTCTTTGTCCATTATTCGGACATAGAGACAGATGGCTTCAAGACATTGAAGCAAGGGGAGAGTGTGACCTTTGAAAGGGTTGACTCTCCTAAGGGTCCAAAAGCCATTAAGGTTAAAAGAGTCTAAAAAGGCTTAATGGAGAAGATCGGGCTGGTGGGTTTCCCCAATGCGGGGAAATCCACCTTTTTTTATTTACTAACAGGTGCAGAAGTTCAAAGGGACCTTTATCCTTTTACCACAATTGGAAAAAATGAGGGGAAGGCGGAACTCAGGGATGAACTGCTTATAAGACTTTCTCAGGCGAAGAAATCAAAAGAAATAAGGAATTTTAAAATAACGGTATATGATATTGCTGGTATTGTGGAAGGAGCTCATAAAGGAGAAGGTTTGGGAAATGAGTTTTTGGGGTTTATAAGAGAAGCAGACCTTTTGATTATTGTTCTAAGGGGATTTACCGATGAGAAAGTTCCTTCCTATTTAAAAGAAATAAATCCTCAGAAAGAAAAGGAAATCATAATTTCTGAACTTATTATATCTGACCTTGAAAGAATAGAAAGGAAATTAAAGGAAAAAAACATTCCTGCAGAATTAAAAGAAAAACTTATTCTTGCAAAAGAAAAACTGGAAAAAGAAGAGGAACCGGATGAAATTCCAGATTTCCCCCTTCTTATGGCAAAGAGAAAGGTCTATGTGATAAACAGTGATGATAAAAAAGGAAATTACAAATTGGATGTAAAAAATCCTTATTTTATATGTCCTTTTAAAATCCTTGAGGAGATGAGAGAACTTGATGAAGATGAAAGAGAGGAGATAAAGGAAGAATTAAAAAAGGAAAAATTTAATTTTCCGGAAGAAATTCTTGAATATTCTTTTAATCTTCTCGGGTTTATCAGGTTTTATACCTTAAAAGGAGAGATAGCAAGCAGTTTTCCTTTAAAGAAGGGAAAAACAGCTTATGATGCAGCAGGAAAAGTGCATACAGACATTCAGAGGGGATTTATAAAGGTTGAGGTTGCAAAGCCTTTTGATTTTCTTGAAGTACCTTCATGGAAAGAATTAAAGGAAAAAGGTAAAATAGAGACCCACGGACCCGATTATGTCGTGAAAGACAGGGATATTTTGGAATTTAAATTTTCAAAATAATTGTTAGCCCCATGTCGCAGTTTTTATTTACACCTCGGGGGGTGTCAAAAACTAAGCGAGTAATCCACTACCGAGCAAAATTCTCGGACATCCTCCTGATCCGCAACCTTCTCCATGTCCTTTTTGCTATTCTTTTGTTTTTTAAATGCTCCCTGTATGACTTGGAAAATATGTGTCTTCCGTCCCCCTTTGCAACAAAATAAAGATAATCGGTCTCAGCAGGATATAAAACAGCCTCTATTGATTTTTTACCCGGTGAACATATAGGAGTGGGCGGAAGTCCCTTGTTCATATAAGTATTATAAGGTGACTTTATTTTTAAGAACTTTAAAGGTAAGGGAAATAAAGGTTTTTTAAGCAGATACTGAATGGTAGGATCAGCTTGCAAAGGCATCCCCCTTTTTAACCTGTTATAATAAACAGAGGCAATTATAGGCTTTTCAAAATCATACAACGCCTCCTTCTCAACTATTGAAGCAAGCGTTAAAATCTGATGTAAACCTAAATTTATTTTATGCCTCATTGTGTCATAACCTACTTCCTTCAAGATCACGAATAATCTTTTTATCATGATACCGAGAATTTCCTTGGGTGATAAATAAAGGGGGATTAGATATGTATCAGGGAAAAGATAACCTTCTATATTTTTCGGAATTTTAAAATTTTCCGGAAAGAATTCTCTTAACTCCGAAGGATTATAGGCAATTTTTCTGAATTCTTCCTCTTCTATCCCTGTTTTTTCCGATAAGATCTTTATTATCCTCCTTAACTCCATTCCTTCAGGAATTGAAATTAATACTTCACTTTCTATTTTTAAAGGAAAATTAACTGATTTCAAAATAAAAAGGTCATTTTTGAGATAATTTATTCTCCATCTTCCTGCAATGGGTTTGAAATCGGGATTGTAAAAAAACATTAAAATTCTTAATATTTCAGAATTCCGAACAATTTTTTCTTTCTCAAGAATTCTAAAAAAACTTCTTAAACTCACTCCATAAGGAATGAAGAATGTTTTTTCCTGCTTTTTAAATAAAATAAAAGGCGAATATAAAAATAAATGAATAAAAAAAATGAAAACTGAAAGAAAAAGTGTTTTTTTCAAATATTTATTTTTTCTGCAAATTTTCCGATAACAGGCAAAGGCTCCTCTTTACCCGTCAAAGCATTGTAAATACCGTAAATAGCAAGAATTAACCATGCAAAGATTCCAAGGGGTGCTATTATAAACCACCCGATAATAGGCAAAAGGGCTCCCACTATATAAACAGCAATAAAAAATAAAAATAAAATAATACCCTGCTTGGCATGAAATTTAACAAATTCATTCTTTGGATCCAATACCAAAGGCACTATAAATAAAATCAGAATGTAAGACAAAAAAGCAATATTATTCTTTTTTCCCATCTTTAAATTTTAACTAATAAAATGAATTTTTTTCAAGATAGAATGAATAAAAAGGATTATTAAAAATGCATATACTCCGCTTACAAAATCATCCAGAAACACACCGTTCGGACCCTTAATTTTTTCTAAATTTTTTATAAATAAAGGCTTTTTTATGTCAAAAAATCTGAAAAAAAAGAAAAAAATTATATAAACAAAAGGTTCTGTGGTTAAATAAAAGGCAGGCAATGTGCCTGCGAGCTCATCAAGGGTAAAATAAGAGGGATCTTTACCTTTCAAAAAATCCTTTAAAATTAAATGAAGAAAATATACATAAATAAGTAAAAATGTCAAAGTTAATTTTGAGAAAGGAAAGAAAATCAAAAATAGAAGGGTTAAAAAACTTGTAAATGTACCTTTCCATGCAGGCAAAAATATCCCTATCCCGAAACAGGAACCCACGAATTTAAACCTTTTTTCAGGTGTTTTTATTATGCTTTTATAAATAAAAAAACCGGTTAAAATACCGAGATAGTCAAATATTAAATCAAAAAAATCAAAATCCCTATACGGTAAAAAAAACTGCAAGAGTTCCATTAAAACAGGTATGATTAAAATTAAAATCTTTTCCTCTTTTTTTTCGGTAAAAAGTGCAAAAATAAAAAAATATAAAAAATGAAAAATTAGGTCAAATCTTATATTTTTTTGTGAAATTCTTATAGGCAAAACACTTGAAATAATAAGAAGAATAAAAAAAAGCATGAATTGAAAAGATACTTTCTTAAACATTTTCAAAAAGGTAAAATGTTATACTTTTTTTGGATATAAAACCGAGCATTTCTCCGTTTTTCCTTTTAATTTTGGCAAAATCAATTCCCTCTTTTAAAAGTTTTTTATAAACCGAGTAAACATTCTCATCCTCATCCACCTCTATGTATTCTTTTATTTTTATACCTTTTGTTATTTTTTCAAAATTCTTAACTTTGAGAGTAATCATCTCTATTATTTTAACAAAAAGATTTTTTTCCGCACTTGTAAGAATTTCTTTTATATCACCCGTAAAAAGTATGAGTTCTATTTCATGCAAAAAATGAAATTCGGGTATGACCTTTTTTTCCTCTCTTTTAAGAAATTTCTGTGATAGTTTAACGAATGGCTCAATAAATATTTTTATAAAATAAAAGAATTTTAAAGAAAAGGAAAAAGGAGACTTGAAAGCAATATTTTTTGGTAATGTTTCGCAGAAAATAAAAATTAATGTTCCGAAAATTATGGTATCAAGAATTTCAATCAGACTTTTATTTATTTTAAAAAAAACAATTGTTATATTTGAAAATATCGAAGAAGCAAGTGTGTTTGAAAAGGTATTTAAAGAAACAATTATTATTATTAAAATGCTCGGATACATAAGGGCATTTTCAAGTGTTTTTCTTTTTTCTTTCCTTAATGGAAATCTGTGCAAATCTTCTTTTCTCAGAGAAAAAAGGGCTGTCTCTGTTCCTGATGCCATGAAAGAGAAGGTGAGAACAAAAAGAAGAATAAAACAGTAAATAGCAATCATATTATATTTTTTATTAAACTTTCTTCCATTTTTTTCATTGTAATCCTTTCTTTTTCACTCTTATGATCAAAGCCTAAAATATGAAGGAATCCATGAAATAAAAGTTTTAAAAAATCTTTTTTATTTTTTACATAATCAGAACATATATATACTTCTCCCGTTTCTCCGAGATTGAAGGATATCACATCCGTTTTTTTATCCCTGTTTAAAAATTTTTTGTTTAGTTTTTTAATTCTATCTGCTCCAACAAGTATTACATTCAATTCCTTTATATTAATTTTTCTTTTTTTAACTTCCCTTTTAATTATTTTTTTAATTTTCTCCCACTCTTTTTCTGTAAGTGGTATTTTTTTTCTTGTTGTTTTAAACCTGTTTAGTTCCAACTATTTTTTCCTTTGATTTTAAGGGCGGGTAGCTGACCCTTGAATGGAACCTGTGAATCAGCTTAGGAAGGATTGCGGACTTTATTTTTTCCATATCCTTTCTTGTTATTTCACATTCATCAAATTGCCCGTCAGAGAATCTATGGTTAATAACAGAATCGATTGCCTCCTGTATGCTCTGATATTCATACTTTTCAAGACTCCTTATTTTTGCCTCTATTCCGTCCAAAAGCATTATGATTGCTTCTTCTTTTTTCTCCGGCTTAGGACATTTATATCTGAATTCTTCTTCGGGTATATCCGGATTAATCCTTTTTGCCTTATCATAAAAAAATCCCATCAAAAGTGTTCCGTGATGTCTTTCAATTATCCTTACAACACTTTCCGGTATTTTATATTTCCTTGCAATTTCAACTCCCCTTTTTACATGATTTTGTAAAATTACCGCACTTACAGTCGGAGCTATTTTATCATGCGGATTCGGGGAGCCTTTTGATAAGTTTTCAATAAAAAACTTCGGATTTTCAATTTTTCCGATATCATGATAAAGTCCTCCAACTTTCGCTAAAAGTGGATTTGCTCCTATTCTCTCTGCTGCTGTTCTCGCGAGTTCTGAAATCTGAACAGAATGTTCAAATGTTCCGGGGGCTTTTTGTTCAAGTAATTTTAAAAGAGGATGTTCCAAGTTGGATAGTTCAAGCAGTATAAAATCAGTTGTTATGCCGAATAATTTTTCATGTAAGGGCAAAAGGGTAACCGCTCCAA
>JAJRUZ010000032.1 GCA_024277525.1 Caldifarciminota bacterium
CCTTTTAATGACTTTATTGCTTATGAACTTTACATAACCTATGATTCTACCGAATGTGACATATCCGGCAGAGGTGCCTTTCTTGATAGTTTGTATGTCGGCTTTTTATATGATTTTGATGTCTCAGGAGCTGGTCCGATTCATCCCCATATTGATGATCTTTATTCCTTTGATGGATGTACATTCGGAGAATGGGATTCTTTTGGTTATCCCTACGACTCAATAACACTTTTACCCGATTCATTTATTAATACGCCTGACGGAGTATGGGACCAGTTTCTTGTATGGGGAGATGAACCAGATGAAAACACGGTTCACGGAGAAGTCTATAAAATACCGAGAAATGTTGCATATCAGTATGACGGAGATAATCCTTCTGAGGCAGGTAATGATGTAGGTGAAAACGGAGCATCTGCGGATTTTGTGGGGATAAAACTTATTTATGCTCCGAAATCTCCTTCTGATTCAATATGGATTGATGATTACGGAGATACTGTAAGATGGGTATGCCCTGCTGCTGTCCAAGTATGGGACTGGGAAAATGACCCTGCAACAGATGAGGACTGGTATCAATATTTGAAAGGAAAACATCCTGCTACTCAATATTACCGGTTTACACCCTCACCGTTTGATATAGGACGGGCGGAATTTGATTATAAAATTCTTTTAAGCTCAGGACCTTTCAGACTGTATCACGGTGATACAATATGCATTGTTTTCGGAGCAGTGATAGGACAAGGAATGAACGGTGGCTATGATTCTTACTGGGGAAGAGGATGGATAAGAGGATTGAGACAAGATGCAGACTATATGTTAAAGGCTTATTATATAGGAAGCTTGTTTAGTGACCCTATCCACCCTTCTTCTCCCAAACAGGATTTACATTGGACTGGAATAAAGGAAGTTTTCCAAAATTTGACCAAATTTAAGAAATTAAAAATCATTTTGACAAAAAAGGGATTTTTGTGTATTCTCCGGAGATTCTTAATGTTCCCTTATTTGATATTGCCGGAAGGAAGATAAGAACAACAACCCTCTTACCCGGAAAAATTACTAAAATAAGTAGTCTCAAAAGAGGAGTTTATTTCATAAAATATAAAAATGAAAAATATAAGCTCGTGGTTCCATAAAAAATAGTCATCTCAACAAAAATACATTTCCTATTCTTACATTTTTAATCCCTTTTTCTTTTGCTATATGATAAAATCTTTCCGCTTCCCTGTAATAGGTTGTTCTTGTATCCCTCATTTCAAAATGCGGAGCAAAAGCAAGGAGGGCATAAGGGATGTTAGGATTTAAGTTTGCTATAAATTCGGAAATTTTTAATATTTCATATTCATCTATATAACCAGGAACCATTAAAGTAGAAACACATAAATGCTCAGAGGACAAATCGCCTAAATATTTACAAGCAAATTCAAAATTTTCATAAACCCTTTTTCCGTCATAACCCGTTAACGCATAATAAATTTCAGGGGAATAAGCTTTTATATCAAACTTAAGGATTCCTCCGCTTTCTTTAACAACTTCAAGAATTTTTTCCAAAATTTTTTTATTCCACATTCCATTTGATTCATAACATACAACAATGTTTCTTTTAATTGCCTCTTCCGCAACTTTAAGGGAATTCAATGCCTGCGTGGTAGGGTCTCCTCCGAAAAAACATACGCAAAAAACAGAAGGATTAAGGGCTTTTATCAATTCATCAACCGAAGAAGAAACATCCTTCCAGGGTTTTGTATATCTGAAACGATAATTCTGACAAAAAAGACAATTTAAGGAGCAAGTTTCATAAAAAACAGCCAGATTATATTTTCCATATGCCTTGTGCCCTTTACATACCCAATCAGCAACACAGTTTGTCGGTAAGGGGTCATAATAAAAACTGCAAAACCCCTTTTCCTGCGTGCCGTAATTTATAAGTTTCCTCTCTTTATTTATCCTCAATCCGCAAAATCCTCTTTCTCCTTCTTTAATAATACACTCCCTTGCACATAAACCGCATTTTATACCGGTTTCTTTTTCTTTAGGAAAACTCAATTCAAATTTTTCTCTTGATTTTTTATGGATTTTATAAAGTGTGTCCTTTATATCTTTAAAATGCTTTATTATACATTCTTTACAAAAGGGAAGAATCACCGAGAAATAATCAAATTCTTTTTTACAAATTTCACATTTTGATTTACGCATCATGATAATTTAATATTATATAGTCTATGAAATTCTTATTGATATTGTTTTGCATTCTTCCTGATGGATTCAATCATCCTTATATAAAATGGAATAAATTAGAAACAAAAAATTTTCAGATAATTTATCAGCAAGGTTATAAAGAAATTGCATTGAAAGCAAAGGATATACTTGAAAGTAAGATGTATTAAATATCTAAAATAACGGGCGGAAGTCCCTTGCTTTTTAAAATTCCCGTGATTTTATGTGATGTGGATGATCTTTCTAATGGATTCTCAACAATAGCGGGTTATTACATTTTTGTATGGCTAAAAGATGAATTGAATTTGGTCACAGATACCATTGAATGGCTTGATAGAGTCCTTACTCATGAATTGACACATCTTTTAAGTTTTTATTCCTTTAATTTTTTGCCTTATACAATCTATGATTACTTGTCTTTTATTTTTTATCCCGCATATTTTTCCGAGGGAACTGCTCAGATTTTAAGTGAGGAATGGGATCCGGGAAGGGACCTTTTGTTAAGACTTGCTTTTTTGAATAAAAAAGTCATTCCTTTTAGAAGAATAACGGGATTTTATGAAATGAACCCCTTAGAGGCAAGACTTTTATACGAAGAAGGACATTCCCTTGTAAGATACCTTGCATTCAAAAAGGGAATTTATAAAATAAGGGACATAAACACAGGAGTCAAATTTTTAAATATCTTTTTGTTAAATCCCTTTAATTTTGACCTTTCATTTTTTCTCTCCACTTCAAGTTTTGAAGGAAATTTTTTCAAAGAATGGTACAAAGAGACTTATAATTGGTATAAAAAGAATTATAAAGGCAAAGAAAAATTAAAAAAATTTAAAAAAATTGAGTCCCCCTTTAAGATTACTCTTTCATATATTAAAAAAAATGATATAGAAATTTTCGTAGGGACAGATGATCCTGAAAATTTATATCTTGAACTTGCTTTAAAAATCAGAAGCAAAATTAAAATCATTGACAGAGGGAATATAGGCACGAAAATTTCCTTGTCTCCATCATTAAGCAAAATTGCTTATACCAAAATGATAAGAAATAAAAATGGCGCAATAATAGGTGAAATTTTTGTATATGATATTGATAAAGGTAAGAAATTTGAAATTAAAAATTCGGAAAGGGCTATGGGGAGAATTTGGTTTCTGGATGAAGAACATATTTTGTATTCTGCCTATGATAAAAAAGGAAGTGATATTTATATAAGTAATATGAAAGGATTTAAAGATAAGATAGTGGATTTAAGTATGAACGAATATGCAATTGACCTTTTTGTTATTGACAGTATTATTTATTTTTTGAAAATTGAAGGTAATAAAAGAATATTATGCAAACTTGAGAATTATGAGATAAAAAAAATTTATCAATTTGATTACTATGTAAGGGATTTTTATCCTGATGAAAAAGGAAATATTTATTTTATTTCCTGTCCAGAAGGTTTTTTCACTCTGAGTAAAATAAATACTCAGAATAAAAGAATTTCTCATTTAATTGAATTCATTGAAGGGATTTCCAATCTTTATGTCTATAATAATAAAATATTCTTCTCAGGTACTTATGACCTTGAAAATTTTGATATATACTATGTTATAGATACCTTAAGGGAAACCCAGATTAATGAATTAAAAAATGTATATTTTCATGAAAAGACTTACAGAATAGAAAGAATAAACAGATTTAATGATTACAAAATTAAGCCATACAAGTCTCTAAGTTCTTTAAGACCCGCAGGTATCTTTATTTGTCCCTTAATTGTCTATAATTTATTTTACCTTACTTTTGCTGATCCTTTGATGAAAGATATATTTTTATCCGTAGGAGAAGTTTTTATTCCTGAGAAAGATATTTTTTATATTTTATCTTTCCTGTATCAGAATAGTCATTTTTATCCGAATTTTATCATCGGAACCCATCTTGTAAAGACGGATACAACGAGATATTACTTTTTTGAGACAGGGATTCATTTTCCTTTTTCATTTTCTGATTTATATAAAAGCAGTTTTATATATTTAAAATCCGATTTTTATTCGGATAAGGAAATCATATCTTCTTTGTCTTTTTATTTATTAAAAGAATTTCCAGAGGTAAGTTCTCCGGTTAACAGAACAAACGGATTTGATTTATACTTGGCTCATGAATTTTCCGCAAGGGATTATAAAAGGCATAATTTATCAAACGTATTTTTAAGTTTAAGAAAAAAATTATTAAATTTCAGGAAAATAACCTTTGAGATATGGAGTAAAATGAGCTACGGGAAGAGGAAATTTAAGGAACTTTTCACAATAAGAGGTATGTCTTTTGAGGAAAGGAAAGGTTATTTATATGTAAGCGGAGGAATGGAGTTGAGATTTCAAATTTTTAAAGAAATGAAATTAAGACTCGGTCCTTTTTACTTCGGAAGATTAATAGGAAAGTTTTTTGTTGATTATATAAAAGTAACAGAGGAAGTGTATACCTATGGATCAGGGATTTCAAACAGGATATTCATAGGTTCTTATTTACCTTTAATTATAGAAACGGGAATTTATTTTAAGGATAAGAAAGGTTCTTTTTATGTTCTCTTTAATGCTCCTTTTTCATCTACTTATCTTGATAAAGATCACACAAAGATTATTCCGAAGTTCAAAAGATTTTATTTTTTAAATCGTGTAACCAGACCAAATCCAATTCCAGGACCTATGTAATGACTGCTAAACTCCCCTGGAAAATAAAACTGTCCGAGTAAAAGTTCAAAATATATTCCTACCGATGTATTTTCTTTAAGTTTTTCTTCATTTACGGAAAAAAGTTCATAAATCAGTTTTAAGGGATTAAAGAATAAATTTATACCGGCGGAAATATGCCAATTAAGTGCATTGTAATAAAATTGCTTATTACCTTCCTGATAAATCATGCCCAAGGATATTACAGGAACAAATCCTTCCATATTTTTGAAATAAAAATTCTTTTCCAGTCTTAACATTAAACCACATTTTTTATAATCTTTAAATTTGCTTTCAAAGCTTGAATAATAACCCGAAATATTGAAACCTAATCCACTTTGAGAATAAAATCTTATATACAAAGATGACGAAGGTAAACCTGTTCCCCAATAAATTCCTATGTGGTAATCATAAAAGGAAAAAAGTAAAAGTTTCAGTATAATCAAAGTATTCATTATAATGTATAAAAGAATTCAATACTGAAATGGGGTAAAACCGTTGCTTTTTCTTCATATTTTGAGTTGAGCCATTTGTCATAAAGGATAAATTTTCTGAATGCAATTCCGACTCCTATACCAAATCCTGCACTTTTACCTTTTTTAAAAGGATACACATCAGTGCAAAACATTATATTAAATCCGTATCTATCAGTTCCCATATCCGAATTTCCGGATATGCCATAACCAATAGAAAAGTAAGGCATCACAGAACAATTTGAAAAGAAATAAAATTCGATTTCACCGCCTAAGGAATAATTACTTTTTATACGGTGCTTTAAAGAATCCTTTTCTGTATAAGAAGTATATATCCCTACTAATTTTAATGCAGATTTTTCATTTACAAAAAACCTTGTCAGTATTCCACTATAATGAGAAGAAAAGAACATACCTAAGGAGAAGGGAGTCGAGTACCCAAACGTGAAAAGAAAAAAAATCAAAATTAACAATTTCTTAATCATTGTTTAATTATAAAATTTTTTCACAATTTTTTCAATTTTCTTCAAATTATATTCCCTTACATAATTTGAAACACTTGAAAAATTACCTGTATAAAATCTGAGAAACAAAACGGTTGAAATAGAAAGGGAAAAATAATCTTTTCGTTTGTAATTTTTATAAATAAGATATAAAGAGAAAGAATTTGCTAATAAGCTTGTAATACCCTCGGTTATATGTCTGTTAAAAATTTGAGGAACCCCGGGAAGAAAAAGAGACATAATTTTCCATAATTTTTCATTTCTGTATAATTTTTTATCAGGAAGATATTTTAAGTAATTTTTTAAGTCATTCTTTTTTAAGTATCCGTAAGATAAAAAATAATCCCTTTTTTTACTTTTTTTTAATTCTTTAAACAGTGAGATTCCTTCATCAAATTTGTCGGTTCTGTAAAAAAGGAAAGCATATTTGTAAATAAATGAAGTGTCCGGATTTTCTTCAAGATAAAAATATTTTCCATAGAAATATAGTGCTTTTCGGATATCTCCCATTTTTTCATAACATTCACCGATTTTATAATAAATATATTTTTTTTTCGCGATTCCGTAAAATAAAAGCCTTTTATATTCTGTTATTGCACGGAAATAATCTCCTTGATTATATAAAGAATCCGCATAGAAATTAAAAATCAATATTAAAAAAGCCATTTTGAGAACTTTTTTATGATACCGAGTTTTAATTCCGTTTTAAATATTACCTCATTTTCTCTAAATTTTCTCTCTTCAATTGCTGAGGCATAAGAACCGTATATGTTTGAAAAATAAAAAAGAATAAATGTCAAACCAGAAAAATATGTGCCGAAGCTTTTGTTATTTTTTGAATAATAGTTATAAAAAATAAAACCGGAAGATACATTTATTATTAAAGAAAAAATTCCGTCCCATAACCTTCCTGAATAGATTTTCCCTGTTCCGGGTATAATCATTGACATAAATGAAGCGAGAAAAGGATTCGGGGCACTGATTTTACCTATTCTGAATCCTGATATTCTTTCAAATTCTCCGAATTTCTTTTCTCTTAAAAAGGTCCAGGCATAAAGTGTATCAGAAAATTTAAAATATTCTCTTGAAATGTTATATTTTTTATTCATCAAAAAAATAAAACCTTTTATTAGTTTATATTTTTTAAGTGTAGTATCCTTGACCTTTTTAAGGGAATTAAGTGCTTCCTCATACAGCTTCATTCTTAAATTCAGGTCTGCTATTTTTAAGTTTATTGAATCTTTTAATTCATCGTTTCCGTTAATCAAGTAGAGAAACCTTTTATACTCGGATACCGCTCTGTAATAATCCCCTTCCTTTTCAAGATATTCAGCAAATTTCAAAATTTTTTCGGGTTGAAGAAAAATATCTCTATCTGATTGAAGGAATAAAAGGAGAATAATCCATTTCATTTTTAAAATAATTCTCCGGAGGGTCAAAAGCTTTTATTTTGTGATTTGGTAATATACTTATATTGTAATATTTTCCGATATACTTAAAAGTGAAGGGGTGGTCTCTTTGCATTCTGTCAAAACCCAGTAAAACCCCTTTTATTAATCCGAAATTCTTTATTGCTCGTTCTGTAAATCTCGAGCAGGAAGGTTCAAAGTTGCATAATTCTCCCTGGACAGGAGAGAGTGTGTTCTGATAAAAATCTATGAGTTTTAATCCTATCCATTCTATTAAGCCGGTTTTTTTAGTTTCCTTATTTTCTTTCATCGGTAAAGGAGGGAGGTCGTATCCGGGCTGAAATAATATCAAAAAAAATACTATTTTCCCCATCTTAAATCTCTGACTTCAATCTTTGTCCCTTTGGGAAATTTAAAATTTTTTATAGAATCGGGTATCTTTTCTAAAAATTCTATATTTTTAAAATAAATCTCTTCTTTATATTCATTGAAAGGATTTTTAAAATATATCTCCATTTTTTGAGGAAAATAAAATCCTTTGAGACTCACATATTTTTGCATTTTTACCCGCATCTTATATCCTTTTCACCCTTAATAAGTATTTCTGTGATTTTGTCTTTTAATTTTTTTATAACATAATTTCTTTTTATTTTTCCCTTTGTTGTCCATTCTGTAATTATTGTGTCTTTCCTTTTAGCTTTTCTAACAAATATAAATCCTGCTTCTTTAAATAATGTATCTCCTTTCATATATTGAAAACTCAAAAAATTCATTCCCAGGGGAAGGTCATGAGGATATGTTAAAATTTTGAATCCCCTTTTTTCTTTCGGATAGTATATAAAGAGCGTATCTGTTTTTTTTGTAATAGCCTGCATTAGCGGCTCTTTAACTTCTATATAAAAGTTGTTTGGAATAAAGTAATAAATTTTGCCTTTTACCGTTTCTTTTCTGTCCTTTTCACTGTAAATTCTTTTAAAATTACATATAATTTGAGAAAAAATTAAAAGAACAATCATTTTTTGTAATTTTTTTCTGAAATCTCACAGCTCTTAATAACCTGAGGCAGCAGCCGCAGCTCCCCACATTATATACCAAACACAACATGCACCCAATGAGATTGCTGTGCCTATAATACATCCCAAAAGAGCTTTATCCTGCTGAATCTTTTTTCCCGCTGCTTTATAACAATTAGTGTAAGAGGCTACATATTCAGGGGATTTACCTAATAATCTTCCTGCAGGAGGAGACGGCTCAACAATATACGCAATTGCGAAGCCGATAATCCCTCCTATACATCCTATTGCAAGCCACATTGTCCCATTTACATCTCTTTCCGCATCCATTTGTGCCTGAACACATGCATCCTTGGTTTGAGCCATTAATTTTTCGGGATATACATTCAGAGCCAATATTATTCCCGCGGATATTAATATTGCATTTAATTTTTTCATTAAAATCTCCTTTCTCCTACGCGGGAATTGAACCCGATAAATAAATTGAAAAAAACAAATTATAAGATTAAAATTTAAAAAATTTCAATTAAGTAATTTTAAAATTTTTTTAATATCTTCTTTCCTATCAACGGGTACGGTGTCCTTTTCCGCAATTACACAATAAATCGGGATTCCGTTTTCAAGCAATCTTAACTGTTCAAGTTTTTCAATATCTTCAAGTTCTCCCTTTTTTAAGGAAACAAATTTTTCTATTATATCCTTTCTATAAACATAAACCCCTATATGTTTCCAGAAAAATTTCGGTTTTTTATCCCTTCCGAAAGGGATTTCAGCCCTTGAAAAATAAAGGGCTTTTTTGTTTTTGTCAATCACAACCTTCACTATATCAGGATTTTCAAATCCTGTATATGTCTTGTAAATCAAAGTTGCACAGGGATAATCATTTTTTATTGCTTCTTTTATTAAATTTTTCAAATCTTTTTCATAAATAAGCGGTTCATCTCCCTGCAAATTTAAAATGTAATCATAATCCATTTCTTTTGTCGCATAATAAATCCTGTCTGTTCCCGAAGGTAAATCTGAAGGAGTCATTATTACTTTTGCACCGAAATTTTCACATGTTTTTTTTATTCTTTCATCATCTGTTGCTATTATTATTTCAATCATATATCGCGATTTGGAAATCGCTCCTACAGATTTGACTGCCTTTTCATAAACCCACTGAATCATGGGTTTTCCTTTAATAAGAGCAAGGGGCTTTCCCGGAAATCTCTTTGAGCCGTATCTTGCAGGAATTGCTATTATGATTTTCATTCAATATTCACATAAGAACCGTCATGACAGGCATAGCATATTTCCTCTCCGAGAACACTTTTTAAGCCCTCAAGGGTCATATATGTCAAAGTATCAGCACCTATCTCTTTTGCAACTTCCTCTACCTTTTTAAATGAAGCTATGAGTTCTTCTCTTGTAGGAGTATCAATTCCGTAAAAACACGAATATCTTATCGGAGGAAAGGTGATTCATAAATGAACTTCTTTCGCACCCTTTTCCTTCAATAATCTTACTATTTTCCTTGATGTTGTTCCCCTTACAATACTGTCATCAATTAGAATAATTTTTTTTCCCCTTACATTATTTTCAAGCGGAGTTAAGGTGTAAAAAACTTCGCGTCTTCTTATCTCCTCCGAAGGTTTTATAAAATTCCTTCCACCGTATCTGTGTTTTTCAAGGACATCAACAAGCGGAATCTCAATTCCTTTTTCCTTTAATCCTTTAAAAAATCCCTCGGCAGCAGCTCTTGATGTTTCAGGAACGGGTCCTATAACCGTGTCTTTAAAATCAAAATTTTTATGTGTTTCAAGAAATATATCACAAAGTTTTTTACCGAGTTCCTCCCTGTATTCAAAAATCTGCTTATTTTTATATCTTGAAGTTGCTCTTGAAAAATAAACGATTTCAAAACTGCAAAATTTATGTTCTTTTTTTAATATATTAAAAATTTTTAAATTTAATTCTTTATCAATAACAAGAAGGGAGCCCCTTTCAAGTTCTTGGAATTCTTCAAAACCGAGTTTTTCAAGTGCTATTGTCTCAGAAGTTATTGCAAATCTATCATCCTCAAGCGAATAAAAAAGCGGTCTTATCCCGTAAGCATCCCTTAATGCAAATAAATATTTTTCTTTAAGCATACCCAGAAGGGAATAGCCTCCTTTAAGTTTATTTAAACATGCCGAGGAAAATTCTTTTAATTCCTCAAGGGTGCCTTTCTTGATTTTTTTGTTAAAAATAGAAAAAAAAGCAATTAAATCGATTCCTGATTTAAGTCCAGATGGACCGAATTTATTTACAATTTCATCAACATTTACAATATGTCCGTTATGCACCATTCCGCATATTTGGTTTGAAAGCGGTTGTGCCTCATCCTTTGTTCTGGTTGTAGGATATCTCGTTTGCCCGACAAACCCCTTTCCTGTTATTTTCCTTATAACATCCCTTCTGAAAACCTGTTCTACCGAACCTTGTCCTTTTATTACATCGCCTTCAAAGGTATAAACTCCTGCTGCATCTTGCCCCCTGTGTTGCAACATTTCAAGCGAAACATAAATAATTTCTCCTAAATCTTTCCTTTCTCTTTTTTCAATATATCCGATTATTCCGCACATAATTTAAAAATAATAAGATAATTCCGTATGATAAATAAATGAGAATAACATTCCTCGGGACAGGAACAGGAATCCCCCAGATTAATAAAAATCCGAGTTCTATTTTGATTGAAATTAAAAATAATAAGATTGTGTTTGATTTCGGAGAAGGTATTATGAAGTCTCTTATTAAAAAGAAAATCAAAATAAATGATCTGGATGCTCTATTTTTGACGCATTTTCATATTGATCATATTGCAGGACTCGTTCCCCTTCTTTTCGCATACAGATATCCCGCGGAATTGAGAAAAAAAGATTTTTATGTGTTCGGTCCGAAAGGAACCGAAAAATTAATTAAAAATTTATTTAAAACACATGGAGAACAGATCAGACCCTTAAGTTATAAATTAATAATTAAAGAAATTGAACCCGATAAGATATTTTATCTCAGAAAGATAAAAATAAAGGCTTTCAAGACAAAACATACAAAAGAAAGCATAGGTTTTATAATTTTTGAAAATAAAAAGAAAGTGATTTATACAGGTGATACCGACTATGATGAAAGATATAAAAAAATATTTAACAAAGCAGAGCTTTTAATAACAGAGTGTTCTGTTCCTGTTGATGTGGAAGGGCATCTTTCACCCGAAAAAATTTTGAAAATTGATAATAAAATAAAAGTCGGAAAGATTGCATTTATTCATTTATATCCCGTGATAAATAGAAAAAAAATTGAATTATTCTTTAAGAGGGAGTTAAAAAATAATTTTATAATTCCGTCCGAACTTAATGAGATAACAATTTGAAATTCGGGTTTAATTTTTCATATCTTAATAATTATGGAAAAGGTGCTTGAATGCGATTTGAAATTTTTTTCCTTAAGTGAAATTCTTTTTTTCTTTGAAAAATTTAAGAAAACAGGGAAAATAGAGATAACTTATAAAGATAAGAAGGGAGAAATTTTTCTGGAAGAGGGAAAGTGTGTGCATTCCATTTTTTTGAATTCAGAGGGAATAGATGCTCTTTATGAAATGGCTCAGCTTGTTGAAGGGAAAATGGAGTTTTTTGCAGGTGTTCTTTCCGAAAAAAGAACAATTTATGCTTCCCATGCAGTAATTCATGAAGAAATTGAAAAAAGAAGTTATGAAATCAGGGATTTAAAGAGTAAATTACCTTCCCTTGATACGGTGATGAAAAAAACGGATACCCCTCCTTCACCGGAATTAACTTTGAGAAAAACGGATTGGAAACTTTTGACACTTATTGATGGAGAGAGACCTCTGAGAAGGGTAATAGAGGAAAGCGGGCTCGGATTACTTGAGGCATATAAAGGACTTGTTTTTTTGAAAGAAAAAGGATTGATAATAGATGCCGAAGAAAGTAAGAAAGCAACCGAGAAAATCTTGAAATATTTAAATACCTGGACGAATGAACTCGGAGGAGATTTGGAAGAAGAAAGAAAAAAAATAGCAGAAAGTATTCAAGAGATGGTTAAAAATGATATAAATTATCCTGCTTTAAGTGAGAATTTAATATTTGATGCAGAATTTAAGTTCAAATCCGAATTGAATCTTTCTTTTAAAGATGTGGAGGATATCATGAAAAAATTGGATGAAAGATTGAAACAAAGGCTTGAAGAAACATATGGGAAAATACTTGCAAAAAAGAAATTTGAAACCATTAAAAAGAAAATAGAAGAATGAAAGAGATAATACAAAAAATTAAAGAGAATTTTCAGAGCATAAAGGGTATTTTGATTATTGATGAAAATTCCGGTGAAATTATTGAAAAAGACGGAGATACCGGGCTATTTGAGGAGGGTATATTGATTATCGGTTCTACTTCAAAAACAGCAATAACAAAAAATTTTGAAAGAGATAATTTTGATTTTGTTACTTTGGAGTTAAAAAGCGGAGAAAAAATATTAATATCCGGGAAGGAAAATTATATTATAGGAATAATCGGAGAGGAAGTAGAGGAGGAAAAAATTTATGATTTTATAAAAGAAATTGAAATTGAAAAACCTGCGGTTGTTCAAGAGGAGACAAAAGAGGAAGAGGTAAAAGAAGAAGTTAAGGAGGAAGTTAAGGTTGAAGAAGAGCCTTACGAACCCTCTGAGGAAGAAAAAATTGCTATAAGTAAAATAAGACAAATAAATGAACTTATAAAAGAGTTTGCTCCGGGAGACGAATTCAGGTGGGGGAAGGTGGCATTTGCGAAAATAAAGGATTCCTCTCCGGAACTTGCGAAAAATATTGAACAAAAAGAAACAGAGCTTTCTTTGAAACTTCCTTTTGAATCCGAATTACAGGAAGAGGAAATTAATAAAGCATTCAGAACTGCGATAGATATAATATGGAAAATGGCTGTTTCAAAATACGGTGTTGAAGAGGCAAGAAAAAGAGTAAAAAAAGTGGCTGAGAGGTTAAAATTAATATAATGGAAGGAATAAACGTTGTTTTTCTTTTTGAAAAGGGGAATTTAGTGTGCTTAGAGGGTGAAATTAAAGATGAACTCAAAAAAACATTTTTGACAATTAAAGAAGCAATTGATTTTTCGGGTTTGCCGATTTCCGTGTATTCAATTTATTTTGACAATAGTCTTTTTTACATAGAGGAAATTGAGGAGGAAAAATTTCTTATTATTTTCGGAGAAAAGGGAATAGATATAGAAAAGATAAAAGAGGAAATTGAGAAGAAAAAAGAAGTTGAAAAGCCGGCAGAGAAGAAAGTTAAAGAAGAAGTTGTAGAGGAGGTTGTACCGGAAGAAATATTTGATGAAGTATTTGAGATAACAGTAAAGCACCTTTCTGCTTTCGGGGAAATGGTTTTTGAAAATACTTTAAAGGATATGAGGATTGAGAAAAAAAACACAACCTTAAAGAAATTCAGGCAGTTTGTGAGGAAACTCGGAGCATCTGCTCAGATGATTGTCGGTCCGTCAAAGTCTCAGGAGATGGTTAAAGAGATATTGAATCTTTTGAAATGAAAACTCTTACCACACCTTCACTTATAGAGGAAGACCTTTCTTTAAACGAACTTCTAAGACCCAAAAGACTCGAGGAATTTATCGGTAAAAATAAAATCAAGGAGAATTTAAAAGTATTTATAGAAGCCGCAAAAAAAAGAAAGGAGGCACTGGACCATGTAATTTTCACAGGTCCTCCGGGGCTCGGAAAAACGACTCTTTCTTATATAATTGCAAATGAGCTCGGGACAAATATTAAAGTTATTTCCGGTCCTGTAATAAAGATACCCTATGACCTTGCCGGAATCTTGACAAATCTTGAAGCAGGAGATGTTCTTTTTATTGATGAGATTCATAGATTACCGAGGCAGGTTGAAGAATATCTTTATTCTGCAATGGAAAATTATGAAATTGAGATAATGATTGATAAGGGTCCTGCCGCTAAATCTGTTAAATTAAAATTAAAACCATTTACACTCATAGGTGCTACAACAAGAATGGGACTTTTAACATCACCTTTACAATCAAGATTCGGAATAAGCATAAGAATTGATTATTACGAAGTATATGAATTGATGGAAATTGTGAAAAGGTCCGCAAAAATCTTGAATATAAAAATAGATGATAATGCTGCCCATGAAATCGCAAAAAGGGGTAGGGGAACACCGAGAATAGTGAACAGGTTATTAAAAAGGGTGAGGGATTTTGCGGATTATGAAGGAAAGGAAAAAATTGATATAGATATAACAAAATTTGCGCTTGAAAAGTTGGAAGTTGATGAACTCGGTTTAAATGAAATGGATAAAAAAATTTTGTTTTGTATCTATGAGAAATTCGGTGGAGGTCCTGTGGGATTGAAAACACTTTCATCTGCTGTTGGAGAAGATACCGGAACAATTGAGGAAGTATATGAGCCTTTCCTTCTCAGAGAGGGATTGATTGAAAGGACTGCAAGAGGCAGAAAAATAACAAAAAAGGCAATTGAGCATTTAAAATTAAAGACAAAATCAATATTTGATTTCGTATGAAAATTTTAAATCCTGTGAGAAACTTTTTTTACGGATTCAGGAAAAAACTGTTTTTAGCCTTTTTCCCTTACACACTTGTCATAATCATTTCATTTGCCTTTTTCTTCCTGATATATATGAGGAGTAATGCAAGGAAAAACATTCTTAATTACACAGAGGTTATTTCAAAAATAACCATAAGTAGAATTTATGCTGCGGTTATTTTGGAAGATACGAGTCTCGTAAGAAGTGTGCTTGATGAAATTGTGAAGAACGAAAATATTTTATATGCAGGTGTCTATGCGGGTGAATCATTAAATGTTTTTTATGAAACAGGAGAAAAGTTAAAGAAAGCACATTTTGAAGGAGGGAGGGAGGAAAAGAACTGTTATGCATGCCACAGAAGAAAGGAAAAAGATGTCTTTTCGGAAACAAAAGATTATCTTGATGTAGTTTTTCCTATATTTTCGGAATCACGGGATATTGTGGGTTTTTTAAGGATAATCACGAGTAAAGATATGATCAATCAGGCTACAAGAAGTGCAACCTTTGCAGCAATTATATTTTCTTTAATTTTCTTAGGAGTTGGTGCTTTAATATCTTATGTTCTGTCATTTATACTTTTGAATCCGATTAATATATTTAAAAACAAGCTCAAAGAAATTGCAAAGGGTGAGGCGGATTTAACAAAGAAAATAAAGCTCAATGGAAGGGATGAATTTTCGGAGATGGCTGAATTCTTTAATGAGTTTGTTGATAAATTACGGGAGAATGTGCATAAGACATTATTTACATCCGAGAAAATAAAGGAGTTTTCCGAAAATATATCAAGTGCAACGGAAGAATTAACCGCTTCTTCAAATGAAGTAACCGATACCGTTCAAAAAATGGCATCCCTTGCCTCTGAGACTGCTTCAAGTGTAATTGATGCTTCAAAGTCTGTTAAGGAAATTCTGGAACTCTCGCTTACTACATCTGAGGAGAGTAAAGAGATGGAAGAGCTTGAAAAAGAAGCAATCAGCTTTGCTGCAAAAGGCAGAGAGGTTTCAGAGGAAGTTATGAACAAATTAACCCAGATGCAACAAGATATTTCCTCACTCAGGGAAAGGATTGAAGCACTTTCACACATGTTGAGGGGAATAGGTGAGGTTACAGAAAGTATTCAAGGTTTTATGAAAAGGACAAATCTTTTGTCTTTGAATGCTTATATTGAGGCAGCAAGAGCAGGGGAGTATGGTAAAGGTTTTGCAATAGTCGCACAGGAAATAAGGAAACTTGCAGAGGATTCGAGGTCCTCTTCACTCAAAATTCAAGAGATGGTTGAAAACATAACAAAAGGGATGGAAGAAACGATTCAGGCAATGCGAAAAGTTAATGAGACACTTTTGAGTTCGCGTGACATTATTATGAATGCCGTCTCTCAATTAAAAAGAATTGCGGATCAAACGGAGGAGACCATGGAAAGGACAAGTAAAATAGCAAAATTATCTTCAAAAGAAAGGGAAGAGATAGAAAAACTTGCAAGGTTTATGGATAAAGTGGGTGAAATGGCGGAAAGTGTCTCTGTATCTTCCGAACAAATAGCTGCCAGTATGCAGGAACAGCTTGCTTCAATGGAAGAAATCACTGCTACTGTTCAGGAGCTCGGGAAGCTGGGAGATGAACTCACACAGACGCTCGGTAAATTTAAGGTTTAATTTATTAGCTGTTTTCATTTTATTTCTCGGGTGTAAAAAAGGTTTTTTAAGAACTTCTTTTTCTACTTACTTTAATTTTGATAAAAGTGCAAAATATTTGGATCAAAATCTAAAGGAAGGTTATGTGCAGAAAATCAGTGATACGGTAACCGAATTCGGAGAGATGCAGAGTTATCTGTGGCTTGATGAAACAAAAACGATAAAAAAAGAGGGTGATTTTATTTATGAAATAAAAGAAATAAAAGCATCCGTTCCCGAATTAATGAAAATTAAAAGTTTTTTAATACCCTTAATTCCCTTATATCCGGTGGAAGGGGAGAAGGTTAATATTAAAAATAAAGGCATTTATATTTTCGGTTCTGATACCTTAAAATATGAGTTCAGAAGAAAAATAGAAATTTCGAAAAACAAAGAAGATTATGAAATTTTTATTTATGATTATGAATTAAAAGAAATATACGGAAAAAAAGAGGAAAATTATGATACTTTTTACTATTTTTTACAAAGATTTGATGTTCCTTTAATAATAAAAAAAGGAGGAAATGAATGGAGAAGGGAAAATTGATGAAGACTCCCTTTTATGAAACACATAAAGAATTAAATGCCAAAATGGTTGAATTTGCCGGATTTGAGATGCCCTTACAGTATGAAGGAGTATTAAAAGAAGTTTTACATACCAGGCGAAGTTTATCAATATTTGATGTTTCACATATGGGAGAGATTGAGATAAGGGGAGACAAGGCGGAGGAATTTTTATCCTTTATAACTTCAAACGATCCTGCAAAACTTACTTACGGCAAAGTTCAATATACGGTTTTATTGACCGATAAAGGCACATGTGTGGATGATCTTTTGGTTTATAAAATGAAAGACTCTTTTTTATGTGTTGTAAATGCGGTGAATAGATTTAAGGATTTTGAGTATATGAAAAAAATAGGAGAAGATTTTAAGGTTGAGGTCTTGGACAAGTCAGATGACATTTTTCAAATTGCGGTTCAAGGTCCGAGGTCTCAGCCGTTTATGGAGGAATTCTTTGATATGTCATTTTCGCATGTTAAATTTTACAATTTCATAGAACTTGATTTTTATGATGAAAAGCTTTTGATTTCAAGAACAGGGTATACGGGTGAGGACGGATTTGAGATTTATGGTGATAAAGATTTTGCGATTGATTTAATGGATAAAATCTTGAAAAAGGGAGCAAAGTTTAATATGAAACCCGCTGGCTTGGGGGCAAGGGATATCTTGCGTCTTGAAATGGGATATCCGCTTTACGGAAATGAACTCACCGAAGAGATAACTCCGTGTGAAGCAGGTCTTGAAAGATTTGTAAAAATTTATAAAGAGAAATTTTTGGGGAAGGAAATATTAAAAAAGCAGATTGAAGGAGGAGCTAAAAGGAGACTTATAGGCTTAATATCGGATGAGATAAAGGGAGTGCCGAGGAAAGGACATAAGGTGTTTTGTGAAGGTGAGAACATAGGAGAAGTGACATCCGGGGCTTATTCTCCCTTTCTTGAAAAGAATATTGCTCTTTGTTATGTAAGAGCCGAATTTGCATCCGCAAATGAATTTGAGGTTGAAATAAGGAATAAAAAAATAAAATTTAAAAAGGAATCCCTTCCATTTGTTAAAAATACTTCGCTTAAAAGATAATTCATGAAATTTTTCAAAAAAAAGGAAAAAAAGAAGCAAAAATGCTTAGAGGTTTCAATAATAGGGGGACCCTTAGCAAGATACAGGGTTTTTGAAAATTTTAATATTAAAGAAAGTTTAAAATTCGCGTATATAAAAGTAGAAGAATTTGATAGACCTATTTTAGTTAAAATAAGGGGGATATCTTTTAAACCGGCGCGTGAGAGGCTTATTGAGTTAAAACCATGCAGCATAGAAGAAATAAAAAAATTACTGAGAAATATAACAATGGGTATGCTTTTTGAAGAAAAATTAAGGGATATAAGAATTGTGGATACCCAACTTGATGTGGAAAAAGGTATAGTAAAGTTCACTTTTATTGCTGAAAAAAGATACGATCTTTCAAAGATAGCACCTTTAATAGCAAAGAAACTGCATTTACATGTAGAGTTTAATCAGAAGGGTGCGAGGGATTTTGCGAGGGAAATAGGAGGTATAGGGAGATGCGGAAGACTTCTATGCTGTGAAACATGGTTAAAAGAAATACCGCCTATAACTCTTGATATGGCAAGAAAACAGTATATCTTCACTGCTCCTGAAAATTTAACCGGAATATGCGGAAGGCTTCTTTGTTGTTTAAGATTTGAACTTGATGTTTATGAAGAGCTTTCAAAAGGAATGCCTGATATAGGTACGGAGATGGTGACCGAAAAGGGTGTTTGTAAGGTGACAGATGTAAATGTATTCAGAGGAGAGTATAAAGTCACCTATGAAAACGGTTCGGAGGAATGGATAAAGGTGGAAGATAGATGGTGAATAAAAACAAAAAGGAGGAAAAAATGAAACCTGAAATAAAAGGAGAATTGCCGGGTAAAAAGGCTAAGGAGTGGCTTTCAAAAGATAAAAAATACATATCTCCTTCATATACAAGGGTTTATCCATTTGTTGCAGAAAAAGGAGAAGGTGTTTGGGTTTATGATGTGGATGGAAACAGGTTTCTTGATTTTAATGCGGGTGTTGCTGTTCTTTCACTCGGACATTCTCATCCTGATGTAATAGAAGCCATTAATAAACAGATTAAAAAATTAACTCATTATTCCGGTACCGATTTTTATTATCCTTCGGAAATAAAGCTTGCTGAAAAACTTGCGGAAATATCACCAGGTGCGAAAAACAGAAAAATATTTTTTTCAAATTCAGGAGCAGAAGCAGTTGAGGCATCCATAAAGCTTGCAAGATACCATACAAAAAGACCCTATGTTCTTGCTTTTTACGGTGGTTTTCACGGGAGGACAATGGGAGCCTTATCAGCAACTGCAAGTAAAACAATACACAGAAAAAGATTTTTTACACTTTTCTATGGAACGGTACATTCCCCTTATCCTTATTGTTACAGGTGTCCTTTTAATTTACAACATCCCGAGTGCGATTTTGCATGTATTAGATTTATTGAAGATAACATATTTTCACGCCTCGTAGATCCCGAAGAAATTGCTGCTTTTATAATAGAGCCCATTCAAGGAGAAGGGGGTTATATACCAGCCCCTCAAGGTTATTTCAAGGAACTCAAGAAATTACTTGACAAATATGATATCTTATTGATTGTTGATGAAGTTCAGAGTGGAATGGGAAGGACCGGGAGGTTCTTTGCTATAGAGCATTATGATGTAATACCGGATATAATTGCAATTGCAAAGGGTATAGCTGCGGGTCTTCCTCTCGGTGCGTGTATTGCAAAGAGCGGAGTAATGAACTGGCCGCCGGGAACCCATGCTTCCACTTTCGGAGGAAATCCTGTCTCATGTGAAGTTGCATTAAAGGTTATTGAAAATCTTGAAAATGGTTTACTTGAACATGTGGAAAACTTAGGAAATAAAGTAATTAAAGAACTTAAAAAATGGGAGGAGGAGTTTGAAATTGTGGGCGATATAAGAGGCAAGGGGCTTATGATTGGTATTGAGTTTGTGAAAGATAAGAATACAAAAGAAAAGGATAAAGCAAGGAGGAATAAAATTGTAAGAAAATGTTTTGAAAAAGGGCTTTTAATTCTGCCTGCAGGGGAGAACTCAATAAGAGTGTGTCCACCTTTGATAATAAAAGAAAAAGAATTATTTGTCGGAGTTGAGATACTGTATGAAGTTATAAAAGAAGTTAGTTCCCATAGCCTGTCTAATAACCCTTAAAACGGCATATTAGCTCTTAGATCTTTTTATTTTAGAAAAGACAAAGAGGCTTAAAATGAAAATAATTACGATGAATTGTGCTACTAAAATTTGTATTGATTGTGTTAACCCATATTTGACAGTTGATTTTGTAAGTTATTGATTTTCAATAACTTTTGAAATAGGGTCTCCACAACAGAAAATTTGAATATAAAATTACACACTAATCAAGGGAGGCTCCCTCTTTAACTTAAAATTTCAACTTGAGGAATACCAAAATGATAACATATAATAAAAAATATTACA
>JAJRUZ010000033.1 GCA_024277525.1 Caldifarciminota bacterium
GTTCGTAGTATTTCATTTTTAAATTTTATTCTATCTATTATGAAATGTCAAAGAATCCGACAATTTCTCCCAGTACATCTTCGGAAATTAAAAAGTTTTTGTTTTTGATTTCGTCTTTCAGATATTCCATAATTTCTGACATAAAGAATAAAGGAATAAAGGGAGAGATACCGAGAAAAGGGGAAAGTAAAAAACATAAAAAAATTTTCTCCCTTTCATAAATCTCCTTTTCAATTTTTGAAAATAAAATTTTTTTAATCAAACTTTATTATAACATTTATTGCATTGATTTCTAAAATATATTTTACATATAATTTTTTTTACAAAAAGGAGGAGGTAAAATATGAAAAATTTTAAAATAATTCTTTTGTCTCTGATATGTTTAAATTTTTTATATGCAACAAAAATACTTGTTCTTCCTTGGACAACTCTCGGAATGGAGCTTGAACCTACAAAGGCAAAAGTAACTACTAAACTATTTGCAGGTGAAATAGCAAAACTCGGCAAATTCTCGGTCTTTGAAGGAGAGAAATCTTGTGAGAATATAGAATGTGCTCTTGAACAGGGAAAAGAAAAAGGAGTTGATATTGTGATACTTGGTTCCTTGAATAGATTAGAAGCACGAAAATATTTCTTTGAAATAAAAGCAATAGAAGTTTCTACGGGAAATATCTTATATATAACTCAATATCCCCTTGAAACACTTGAAAATATTGATGTAGCTATCAAACTTCTTGCCAAAGCTTATGTTGAAGGAAAACAGGCAGAAGAAGTAGCACTTGAAGAGGAAGGGGGATGGAAAAGAAAGGCAAAGGTGGCACCGAGTATAAGATTCGGATATAATTATTTTGTTGGAGAAAATTCTTACAGAAGAGAACATATAAAAGATTATCAGCCAGACCCTTTATACGGAAATTTTTCTGAACCTCAACCTCAAAGGGCATTTAATCTTGACCTTGCCCTTACATACTTTATGACAAATACCATAACGGTTGATTTTATCGCTCGATTTGAATTTGTAAATAGAGGTATGCAACTTCTTGTTCCGATGAGTCTCTATTTTGCTGAATTGTTCGGAGATAACATTTCTATCTTTGCACAAGCAGGTGTTCTTTTCGGATTCGGACCTCCAAAGGAAGAAAAGCAGACGGATTACTGGATGTCAGAAAGGGATGGTTTCGGACTCATAGTAGGTATGGGTGCTCTTTTTTTCAGGTCTTATGATTTTAATCTTATTTTTAATCCCAGATATACAATAATATTTAACAAAATAAATGACCAAGGGATCGGGTTTACATTCGGAATAATGTGGTCACCTAAGGCAAGATATTGATTACAATAATTCTATTTATTGTTTCTAAAATTCCCGTTATTCTTTCCCTTTCTGTAGGTGAGGAAATAGATATTTATGAGAGGTCTTATTATAGAATATTTCCAGATATAAGTAATTTTAGAGAAGCACGGGTGTTTAAGATTGGTAAAAATAAATACAAAGTTTTAATTCTTACTGTGAGTGATTCTTTGATTTTATATAAAGATTCCATAGAAATTGTCCAGTTTAGAGAATATATTGATTATTATGAAGAATTAAAGAGAGATCCGAATTTAAGAAAAAAATTTGAGGAAAAATGGAAAAATTTGGGGTATCCTTTGAAAAGTGCTTTTTTTCTCGGGAATATAAAAAGAAAAGGATATAAGATAGAGAAAAAAGTTGAAGGAAAAGTGACCGAACGAGCTATGGAAAAATCTGTTACATATAAAAAGGGCTCTTTATTATTTCCCTCGGATCCTTTAAGCAAAATAATAAGTTTTGATGAAAAAGGGATTCCTATAACTCAATTTGAGGTGAATGCAGTGAGAGGAGTAATTGGTAGGGTTTCCTGCACATTTGCGGGTATATTTACAGGGTTTGTTGTTTCGTTAACTTTACTTCAAACACTTGAAGGGAAAAGTTTTAATCCTATTTATCATTTAATCATACCTGTGACGGGATTCGGATTTGCAAGCTTTTTTATAGGCTCTGCAATTGATAGAGAGATGGGACTTACAAAAATAAAAAAATTAAGAAAGAGAAATATATTCTTACCTCCTTCCCTTTTCGTTTATGTTTCTTATGACACTTATAAAAGACCTATTTTAAAGGCAGAAGTTGAGGCAAGAAAGGGATTCGGATGGAGAGGGATAATAGGTATTCCTTGTGTTGCGGTATCTTTTCCTTTCTTTTTTATAGCCGGAGCAGGAGTTTATATGCTTGCAGATTATATGGACACTAAAGATGCAATTTGGAAAGCAAAGAAGAAATTCAGAAATATAAGAGATGAGAACGGAATCCCGATCTATTTAAAGAATATTTATAATCTGATCAAAAGCTCAGAAAAAGAATCTTTGAATCAGAATCAATAAATCAAATCGGTTTCCTTAAGACCTTAAAAAAGTTATTAAAGAGCAAGAAATTTAAATAAAGCATTATTACAACCATTATTCCTATGATCGCTTTTTGGAAAAGGCTCATTTTTGCAAGAGGAACAAAGGGTATCACATAAGTTATATACCATATAAGAGCAACAGTTACTGTTAACCAGAGAAAAAGTGCAGGAATAACTATCAGAAACCTCAGCACACCTTTTGTTTTTAAAACTTTTATTACCCATAATGAAATTGTTAAAAGAGCTATTGATGCAAGGAGTTGGTTTGCCCCTCCGAAAGCGGGCCATAAAAGACTCCATGTCCCCTGCCATGCAAGAATTAATCCAAAGATAACAGGAATTGTTGAAAGAATAAAAGGATTTTGAAATTTTAAGAATTCGGGTCTCTTTAAAACATAAGGGTCTGTCAATTCTCTCAATATAAATCTTCCTATCCTCCCGCATGTATCAAGTGTAGTAAGGGCAAAAGCGGATACCCATAATGAGGCAAAGACAATCATGATTTTCTCCGGTATAAACTTAAACGCCTTTGCAACAACTTTTGCATAACTTCCTGCAAATATTCCGATCGGACCCCCGATTTCTTTTATTTTTAAGAGATAATCCTTACCGACATTTATATCTCCCAGAATTTTCAATCCAAAAAGTCCTATAACAAGTACAACAATTGTTGCGAGCATTCCTTCGGTAAACATTGAGCCTGCTCCTACAAAAAGACCGGAAGTCTCTTTGTCAAGTTGTTTGCTCGTTGTGCCGGAGCACACTAAGGAATGAAAACCTGACAGGGAACCACAGGCGATTATGAGCGGAATTGCAGGCCAGAAGGGAGTTGCTCTTCCCTCAATTGCAGGAGGGGAAAAACCCGTGAATAAAGGAAATTTTAATTTTGACAATGAAAAAATTATTGCAAGAATTCCGAGTGCAAGTCCTGCCCATAGAAACCATGCATTTATATAATCCCTCGGCTGAAGTAATATCCATACAGGAAGCGAAGCTGCTATAATTGTGTAAATTGCAAGAATTAAAAGCCATATCTTGTAGGGAAATTTCAAGGGAAAGAGAAAAGAGATATAAAACAAGAACGGCATAAGAATAAGTCCGATTACGGTTATAATTATGTAATTTCCCGATGTTATTCTTAAAAGCAAACCCAGAAATATTGCAAGGAAAGTAATCAGGAAAAAGGCTGTTGCTACCTCGGGTTTCTTGGTGAACAAGTTTGCGAGAACCGCTGAAAATGCAGCAAGAACAAGTATTAAGACAAACAAAATAAAATATTGAAATAAAATCCCTGTTTTTTCTCCCATTAATTTTCCCGCAATCCACTGAATTGATTTTCCTTCGTATCTTACACTTGCCATCAGGGATAAATAATCATGAATTTTCCCTATGAAAATATTTCCGAGCCATATCCAGAGCAAAGGGAGTCCGTAGCCCCATATCATTGCAATTGCGGGCCCCACAATAGGTCCGACTCCTGCTATTGATGCAAAATGATGTCCGAAAAGAACAAGTTTCGGAGCAGGAACATAATCAACATTATCCCTCAGTTTAACAGCAGGGGTTTCTTTTTGAGGGTCAGCCCTTACCACTTTTTTTTCAAGGGTTTTTCCGTATGTTAAATAGAAGATAATATAAATTGAACCTCCTATTAAAAGAAGAAATAGAGCCATTTAATATAATAAGATTATAAATTAAAGAAATTCAAAACACTGATATTTTTCCCACCTACCCCGGAGTGTAATAGAGACTTATTTACTTTTTAAATAAAGAGATAAAATATTCAATACTCCTATCGTATGTTCTTTCTGCCTCAGGAGGGAACAAACAACCGGGCAATTCACCTCTTTCCCTGTGGTAAAATATGCATTCACAACATTTTCCTTTTCTGGGGCAGGGTTCATAAGTACATGTGCATTTTTCTTTATTCTTTTTAATATTACATTCAACCATAACTTCTTCTTCATTTTTAACCCGGAATTGAACCGTAATTAAATTATATGCTAAAATTTAAAGGAAAATAAAATGGCATTTAAAATTTATCTTGCTAAACCCCGGGGTTTTTGCGCAGGAGTTGATAGAGCGATTGAGATATTGAATTTGTGTTTAAATAAATTCGGTCCCCCTATTTATGTGAGACACGCAATTGTGCATAATGAAAAAGTCGTTTCCGAATTTGAAAAAAAGGGAATTATATTTGTAGAAGACATTGAAAAAGTGCCGGAGGGAAGCGTTGTTGTTTTTTCAGCACACGGTGTCTCACCTGGGGTAAAAGAAAAAGCAAAGAAAAGAAAACTCAGGATAATTGATGCTACCTGTCCTCTTGTAACGAAGGTCCATCTTGAAGCAAAACTCTATGCAGAAAAAGGCTATACAATATTTTTAATAGGTCATAAAAACCATGTTGAAGTTGAGGGAACAATGGGAGAAGCACCCGATAAGATTATTTTGATTGAGAGAAAGGAAGATATTTTAAATATAAATTCCGAATATGAAAAAGTTGCGGTTTTAACACAGACTACCCTTTCTGTTGATGATACGCGTGAGTTGATTGAAGAATTACAGAAAAAATTTCCCCATCTTGAAAAACCAAAAGTAAATGATATATGTTATGCAACACAAAACAGACAAGATGCGGTAAAGAAAATAGCTCCTTTTGTAGATATTTTTCTCGTAATAGGTTCTAAACAAAGTTCAAACTCCAACAGGCTTAAAGAAATTGCTGAAAATATGGAGCGAAATCCTATCTTATTAATGATAGAAACGAAATCCCTCTTGATGAAATAAAAAAAGCAAAAGCAATAGGAATAACCTCGGGTGCTTCAACACCTGAAAGTCTTGTTAAAGAAATACTTGTGGATTTGAAAAAAATAGGCGCGGAAGAAATAATAGAAATTGAAGGCACGGAAGAAAATATAAAATTTAAAATACCGGAAAAACTTGAATCTTGAAAATTTAAAAAATAAATTCTTTGAATATCTGCTACTTGAAAAGGGATATTCAATAAATACAAAAGAGAGTTATGAAGATGATTTAAATAAATTTTTTGATTTTATAAATGAAAATAAAATTGATATAAAGAATATTGAACCCGTTGATATAACCCTTTTTATTGCAAGTCTTAAAAGGGAGAACTATTCTGAGAGTACAATCCAGAGAATTGCTTCTTCCTTGAGAACATTTTTTAAATTTTTATCAGAAAGGGGAGACTTTAAAAAGGATGTAAGTCTTTTGCTTGAAATACCCAAGAAAAAAGAAAAACTTCCTTTATTTTTGACCTTTGATGAAATGAGAAGGCTTTTAGATGTTATAAAAAGTGATGATTTCTTAGGTTTAAGAGACAGGGCTTTAATAGAAGTGTTATACGCAACAGGAATGAGAATAAGTGAAGTATTGTCATTAAAGAGGGGAGATATATCCTTTGAGGAGAAAGTGATAAGGGTCAGGGGAAAAGGTGAAAAAGAAAGGATTGTCCCGTGTAATGATATTGCACTTTTCTATCTGAAGGAGTATATTGAAAAAGCAAGAAAGAAATTGCTTAAGAACAAAAATACGGATTTTTTATTTTTAAATAAAAATGGAGATAAATTATCAAGAGTAGGTTTTTGGAAAATATTGAAAAAATACGGTAAAGTTGCAGGAATTAAAAAAATACATCCGCATATAATAAGACATACCTTTGCAACTCACATGCTTTTAAACGGTTGTGATTTAAAAACATTGAAAATAATTCTCGGACATTCTTCTATTTCAACAACCCAGGTTTATACACATCTTACAAAGACTCATCTTCATCAAGTTATTTCAAAATACCATCCCAGAGGGAAGCTTTAATGAAAATTCAAAATAAATTTGAGGAAATTTTAGAATATAAAGTTGTAAAGGATGTAAAGGAAGAGAGTATAAAACTGAATATTCCTGTTTTTCTCGTAGGAGGCGCTGTCAGAGATTTGATACTCGGTGAAAAATCGCATGATTTTGATTTTGTGACCATAGGAGACCCCTTCAATCTGGTAAAAAATCTTTCAAAAAAGTGGAATAAAAATTTCAAAAGTTTTCCTTTTAAAACATATGAATTTGAATTTGATAATTACGAGATTGACTTTGCAATGGCAAGAAGGGAAAAATACCCTCAACCCGCAAGTTTACCGCAAGTTGAACCCGTAAAAAATATTGAAGAAGACCTTAAAAGAAGGGATTTTACAATAAATGCAATTGCATTGGAACTTTATCCTGAAATGAAAATAATTGATATTTTTGACGGAATAAAGGATATAAAAGAAAAAAGAATAAAAGTATTAAAAAAAGAAAGTTTTAAAGAGGACCCGACACGCGCAATAAGAGCAATAAAATATAATCATAAACTCGGATTTGAAATTTGCATAAATGAAACGGAATTTAAATTAGCAAAAGAATTTATAAAATTTGTAAGTTTTCCGAGAATTAAAAAAGAATTGAGAGAAATTTCAATTTTAAGAAAAAGAAAAGAAATTTTACTTCATTTAATTGATATTAATATTTTTGAAAGTTATTTCGGAAAGATAATTGAAAACAAAACCTGTATAAAAGAAATTCTGGAAATTTTTGATAAAAAATTTCCAAAATATAAAAAAGAGGAATGGATATATTTATTTGCAATTTTACTTAAAAATAAAGATGTTATAAATAAAATAGAAAATTTCCTGGAAAAGAATGAAAAAAGGGAATTTTTATTATGTTTTAAAAACCAGAAAAATAAATTGAATTATGAAATGAGTGAAGAAAGTTTTTTAATTTCTCTTTTAAAAAGCGGTATCCCTTATTATAAAATAAATTTTCTTTTAAAAAATTTTCAAAATATTAATGATATTTTTATAAACGGTGATTACTTACTAAAAATGGGATTTAAAGGAAAAATCATCGGTGAAATAATAAAAAAAATTAAAACAGAAAAATTAAAAGGAAAAATAAAAGATAAATTTGGCGAGATAAAACTGATTGAAAATTTTTATATTAATAAAAATGAAGATACCGTTTTTTAGAATCTGCTTAACCGAAGAAGAAAAGAAATATGTTTTAAAAGTTCTTGAAAAAGGACAATTGTCTTTTGCTGAGGAATGTGCAAAATTTGAGAAAAACATTGAAAAGATTACAGGCTCAAAAGCAATATTTGTAAATTCTGCAACAACGGGACTTCATATGATTTATAAGGCATTGGGAATCGGTAAATATGACGAGGTTCTGGTTCCTTCTTTTACATTCGTTGCGACTTTTGAACCTTTATTCCATCTCGGCGCAACTCCTGTTTTTGTTGATGTGATCTCTGAAAAGTATCCTGTTATTGATTTAAACGACGCTGAAAAGAAGTTATCTAAAAAAACAAAAGCACTTGTTTTTATGCACTATGCAGGTTATCTATCGGATATGACTCCCTATATTGAATTTTGCGGGGCAAACAATATCTATTTAATAGAGGATGCAGCACATGCATTCCCTGTGAAAAATGAGAAAAATTATGCGGGTGCATTTGGAGTAGCAGGGGTTTACAGTTTTTACGGAAATAAAAACCTCCATTTAGGGGAGGGAGGGGTAATTCTGACAAAAGACGAAAATTTATGTAAAAAATTAAAACTTATGAGAAATCACGGAATAGAAAAAATTGCTTTTGAAAGGGAGGAGCTGGATGTCGGATATGATATATATTTCCCGGGATTTAATGCAAGACCTACGGAAATTCAGGGGGCGTTGGGAAATGTGTTACTAAAAAGAATATTTAAAATGCAAAAAAGAAGGAAAGAAATTGTTATGAGGATAAGAGAGAAACTTGAGGGTAAATTTATTTTTCCTTTTGATAAAAAAACACCCTCTTCATATCATATAAATCCTTTGTTTGTAAAAAATAGTAGACAAAGAAATGAACTTATAAAGTATTTAAAAGAGAAGGGAATACAAATTTCTCATCATTATCCGCCCGCGCATTTGTTTAAATATATACAGGATAGATTCGGAAGGTTGAAATTGGAGATTACGGAGGAGATTTCCGAGAAAGAAATCACTTTGCCGCTGTATCCTGATATGGAAGAGGAAGAAGTTGAATATATTATTAATGTTTTAAGTAAATTTTAGTCTGATCCCTTAATCTATGACTCTGAGACTTTTATATAGTGATAACATGTTATAAAAGACTTGACAAAATATGAATTTGATGTTATAATTTAGATGGAAATAAACAGGGTCCGAATCCCTTAAACCATAAGGAGTTAAAAATGGCTAAAAAATGTGTTAAAAAAACAAAAAAACAAACTAAAAAAGCAACTAAAAAAACTGCAAAAGCTAAAAAAACAGAGGCTAAGGCGGTGAGAAACTGGGCAAGACCTATTCCCCTGACAGAAGTCAAAAAATTATATAAAAAAGGTATAAAAACAATCATCTCATCAAGTGGATTTACAGAGGGCTCGATAAAGTATGCAAAAAGATATAAAATGACCCTTTACCATAACAGGAAAAAAATCACCTAAACCTATTTGAGCTGAAAAGCATAGGTTAACAGCCGACCGAGAAAGTTATATAAAATTTAAAAAGTAAAAAAATTATTTATTTTTAAAATAAGAAAGTAAATTAAATTTTAAAATTTTTGATAGTTCAAGGGATTCTTGATAGGCTGATTTTGAAAATAACTCATCTTTTTTATAATTCAACCAGATTACAGCACCCTCTCTCATTGCTCCTTCAAAATCAAGAAGCGCCCTTAATACTTGCATATAAAAAAATTTTAATTCCTTCTCCTCAAAATCAGAAGGTGATAAACCCAATAAATCTTCCATCAATTCTTTTGCTTTCTCATATTCGCCTCTATCCATATACAGATAAGCCAGCCGCTTTTTTGCAAAATAATAATCAGATTTTCCCTCTGTATTCTTTAAATAAACTTTGAAATAATAGAGTGTTGAATCATGAGAGAGTTTTCTTAATATAACCGTGTAATTATAAAGGGAAGTTAAGTCTCCCTTATTATCAAAAAGATATTTAAAAATTTTCTTTGCATCATGAAGTTTACCCATTATGTAATAAATTGTTCCCTTTTCAAATAAAACTTTATCCTTTAAATATATGTCGTTTTTTATCAAATCAAAAATAGAATCAGAAATTTCGTATCTTTCTTTCTTTAAATAGGAAATTGCTTTTTTATATAAAGAGAAAACAGAATCTATCCATAATTTTTCTTTTTCAAAACTTTTATTTTTTAAGTATTTTTTTATGAATTCTATTCCTTTTATATTTCCGTTTTTTGCATAAAATTCAAAGATATTTTTTAAAACAAATTCATTTTTAAAAATTCTCTTTCTGAAATAAAATTCAGCAAAATCGGTCCTACCTAAGAATAAAAGTGCTTTTGTTTTTAATGTGTCGTCTCCTGCAGATAGAGAAAGTTTATAAAGTTCTTTAAAATTTTTACTCTCAAATAAAAATTTAACAAAAATCTTATAAAATTTTTTCAAAATTTCACAATCATTTTTCTTTGAAAAATAATAAATTTCTTTCATGATATTATCCGACACCGGCATATTTCTCAGATTGACAAGTGCCTCTCTTGCCTTTTTGAATTCCAATAACTTTTTAAGCCCGCATTTTTTAATTAAAGAATCAGCCTTTAATGTATCTCCTTTTTTAATTAAAAGATCAAGAGCAATTGAAAGGTCATTCGGATATTTTGACATCAAAAGATATTTTAAAGCACTGTCTTTATCCCCCTTTTTATAATAGAGTCTTCCTTTTAAATATAAATACCCGGAAGGGACAAAATTTATACCTTTTTTGTCTTTTTCAAAAAGTAAAAGGGAAATCCACAAGGAATCGCCCCTTAAAGTATCAGGAATTTCAAGATTTTTATTGATAAAATATGTAAAATAAAAGGAAGGTAAATAAAACTTATTTTTCTCATCAGCAAATTTGTATATAAATTCATACAAACCCCTTTTATATATTTCTTCCCAGTATATTTTTCTATCTTTCATTATGTTTTCCAAGATTACGGGAATATATGAGGAATCAGGGAATAAAGGCAATATATATCCGAATCTTTTTGTAAGGATTTTCCTTAATGAATCCGCCTTTTTTTTGTTTTTCTCAACAAAAAAATATTTTTCCCATTCTTTAAATAAAAAAGAATCAGGGTCGAGATTTTTTTTATTCTCAAATCCCAAAATCTTAAAAAATATTTTCTTTAAAGAATCCGCATAAGGAAATCTTGCTCTTTCTTTCAGAGTATCATAAGCGAACAAAAATTGAATTGTATCTTTAACAGATATCAAATATAAAAGATAAAGGTCTGGTCTTTCTTTTTTTATAAAATCAAGCAAAGGGTATAAGTTCTTGAATTTTCTACTTTTTAAAAAAATTTCAAACATTTCTTCCTGTGCTTTTTTTCTTTCTTCGGGGTAATCAGAGGCTATTTTTCTTAAAATTTTCTCACATAAATCAAATCTTTTTTTTGATTTAAAATAATAAAACAAAAACCAAAGATCCTTTTTTCTTTCTTTATAAAAGTGTAAATTCAAAAGATATTTTAAAGATATTTCCGCATTTTTAAATGTGTCGGGCGGTAAAAACATGAGAATTTTTATTGCTTTTCCTTTTACAGAATCGGATAAGTCTGAGTTTAAAACATCCATCAAGTCCTTTTTAGCATATAATAGGTTTCTTTCCATAAATTCTTTTGCTCTTTTAATTTTGTAAACTCCCCATCTATCACCCTTTGATGAGATTATAATGGCATTTATTTCGGAAATCTGTAAAAAAATAAGAAGAATTATCATTTAATGAATCTGACAGGATTACATAGCTTGTGGGGATGATAACCTTCAAGAAGTGCTTTCAACGAAGACTTAAAATATACTCTTTGATGATAGGGAATTTCAGGGACTTTCGGGCAGTTTCTCCTGTGAAACTCAAATCTTTCAGGGTCTCCTATAAATAAATCTTTTTCATTAAAGAAACTTTTCCACATTCCTTTTTTATTTCTAATTGCGTAATCAAGTGCTTTTCTGAGTTTGTTTATATACTTTAAATTCGGAGGAAAGGTATAAATATAAGAAAATCCGTTTTTTAAAAGATAATAATTAACAAAGATTGTATCAATGAAAACATAGGCAAGAAGTCTGTTATAAATATCTTTTTTTACAATATCAAATTCGAGTCTCACACTTTTACCTTCAATCAGATTTTTTAAAGCATTTTTTGCTTGATAATAATAAAATCTTCCTTCTTCGGGGGTATCAATTCCTATGAGTCTTACCTTTTCACCGGAGAATGTTACAAATGTGTCTCCATCAATTACTTCCTTAACCTTTACCTGAGCGGTACATGAAAGAAAAAGTAATAATAGGAGGTATTTTAAATATTTATTTATTTTCTTTCCTTTTATCTCTTTCCTCAATCCATTTTTCAATGTATTCAATTATTTCTTTTAAAGGTGTTCCGGGTCCGAAAAGTTTGCCCACACCCATTTCTTCGAGTTTTCTTTTATCTTCTTCAGGGATGATACCGCCTCCGAAGAGCAACACATCTTCAAGTCCTTTTTCCTTCATCAATTTTAACACCTTGGGAAAATAAGTCATATGGGCACCCGAAAGAATAGAAAGACCTATTGCGTCCACATCTTCCTGAATGGCGGTTTCAACGATTTCTTCTGCTGTTTTGTGAAGACCTGTATATATCACTTCCATACCTGCATCTTTCAAGGCTCTTGCTACCACCTTTGCTCCTCTATCGTGTCCATCAAGTCCGGGTTTTGCTATTAAAACCCTTATTTTTTTTGTTTTTCTCATGATTTTTTATAAGCAATTGCTTCAATTTCGACTTTTGCATCTTTTGGCAGAGAGTTAACTGCAACGGTTGAGCGTGCAGGGTAAGGTTCACTGAAAAACTTTGAATAAACTTCATTAACCTTCGGAAAGTCATTTATATCAATTAAAAAAATTGTAGTTTTAACAACATTTTCGGTTTTAAGTCCGATGGATTCAAGAATCCCTTTTAAATTATTAAGAGCAATCTCGGTCTGTTTTTCAACATCTTCCGGTATTTTTCCCTGTTCAGGATCTATTCCTATTTGACCGGATATAAAAACAAAGTCTCCCGCCTCCCTATACAGGGAGTAAGGTCCGACAGGTTTCGGAAGAGGCATTTTCCCCTCCTTATGTTTTCTTTTTTCTTCTTCTTTTTCTCACTTTTTTTGTTTCTGAAACTGCTTTTTTACCGTATTTTCTTCGGAATTTTTCCACCCTTCCTTCTGTATCAACGAGTTTTTCCCTTCCTGTGAAAAAAGGGTGACAATTTGCACAGATTTCCACTTTTATATGTTTTTTTGTTGACCGTGTTTTAACTTTATTACCACACGCACATTCAATAATTGCATCGACATATTTTGGATGTATTTTTGATTTCATATTTAATTAAATCCCGTTTTCAGGGTTTGAACCTTTTTAAATTAAAAAATTTTTTATATTATAATTTGGAATCATGGAAAAGTCAATTGAACGACTGAAAGATATTCCGCTTTTCAAATATCTTTCCAAAAAGGAATTGAGTTTAATATGCAAATTGGGAAAATTAAAGAAATACAAAAAAGGAGAAGTTATCATATATGAAGGTGAAAAGGGAGATGCAATTTATCTTATAAACAAAGGTGAAGTCAAAGTATCTTTGATTTCTGATGACGGAAGGGAAATCACTTTAACATTCTTAAAAGAGGGAGACTTTTTCGGGGAGGTGGGGTTTTTCGGTGATGAAAAAAGAACTGCAAGAGTGACTGCACGAAAAGATACAGAGGTAATTATTTATCACAGGGATGATTTACTTTACAGTTTAATAAAAAATCCTGAAACACTTTTATCAATAATAAAGGAATTAACAGAGAGAATAAAGAAAACGGATGAAAAACTTTCTTCCTTTTTATTTTTGGATGTTTCGGGAAGGATAGCAAGATTTTTTATTGAAAAAGCAAAAAATGAAGGAAAAGTATTCGGTGAGTATATTTATATTCCTCATAATTTCAAAATAAAAGAGATAGCAGAGATAATCGGATGTTCGCGGGAGAGTGTATCAAGGGCGATTAATGAGATGAAGAAAAACGGCGTATTAAAATTTTACTCAAAGGGTATTTTTATTCATAAGTCATCCCTAAAGGAATGAGTGAGAGAATGTATATAGAAAATTGTGTCTCCGTTATGACTTTTTCATTTATTAAGTGTTAAATCTGTAATATTTCCCTGTATCAGGGTTTATAGGTTATTGGAAACTCTTCTCCCTCTCGATGGGGCTAACATTACCCATGAAAAATAATATTTTATCCCAAATCATTAGATAAAGTCAAAAAATTTTCAAAAATTTGTAAAATTTAGTATAGGAAATAAAAAATTTAGAGATTAAAATTAATTGAATACCGAATTTGCCCAGGGAAAAGCACCTGCAAAAGGAGTAAAGGATTTAAAAACAGGCTCGCATTTGATTTTTTTATCTTTTTTAAATAAACTATATTGTTTCATTTTTTGCTCTTTTTTTTGCTGTTATTCATGAGACTTTTATTTTACATTGAAACCCCGTTGAGGGGTTTCGCCCCGCAAACTCCCCGAATAATAAATAAAAAAATTAAAAACAGGGGGATTGGGGGACGAAGTCCCCCAACGAAAGGTGAAAAATTTTTACCCTTTTATTTGACTTTCCCTTTAAGATTTGGGATATAAAATGAAGGGTTCAAATTATTCTTTTGATTTTGATTTCATAAAAAATTATAATAAAAATATGGAATTTTTTATTTTTCTTTTTACCTATTATGTAAGGGGTTATATATCAAAAGATTCATCATCAATTATGATAGAGTATTATTTAAGAAAAGGGGCTCAAAAGATAGAATTGATTTACAATTACAAGGGGAAAGATTATCCTGTGGGTTTTCACAGAAATATTTATTCAGATGTAGGAGAACCGCGAAAATTTTTAAAAGACACGATTTTATGGGTGACAAAGGATAAATGGAGGAAAAATGCGAATTTGAAATTGAGGGTCTATTATGGTAGGAGCGGTTTCCGAACCGCGAAAGTGAAAGAATATTTTATATCGGGAAAGGAATTAATACCTTTAGATTTTAAAAAATCTTCATCCCGAAACCCGAATCCCGATTCCCGCTCCCCGAATCTCAGTAGGAGCGGTTTCCGAACCGCGAGTGAGAATTTAATAAAAATAAAAGAAGGTTATTATATAAATCCTTCATTAATCAGGCAGTATCAAGGTCCTGACAGATACAGTTGGCGGATGCTCGGATATGATGCACAGCATACGGGATATTATCCTTTTGTTTTATATCCGCCTTTGGAATATAAGTGGCAATGGAACTGGGGAGGAGCGGGGTCCTGGACAACAGGAATATCCGGGGCAGCAACTTATAGAATGTTATTTACAGCAAAGGCACCCTGGGAATGGAATAAGGTAATGGCAGTAGACTTAGAGACAGGGCAGATAATATGGGAAAGGGAATTAACAGCAAATGCTGATGCTTATGCACTTTCAGAAGGGGATTCAATATTATTTGTAGGGACATGGATAGGGTTCAATCCTGATTCTGATACAACATTTTATGCTTTGGACCCTTTTACGGGAGAATTGAAATGGGCGAGGACTTTAAAAACTGTAGGTGAGCCTCCTATTGTTGTTGACACATTTATATATGTTCCGAGTTACGGATTATCAAAAATATTTGCTTTTACATATAGAGGGGATTCTTTGTGGTCTGCTACTGCGGGGTTTCCTCCGCCTGCTTATTATGATGGAATAATAGTTCATACAGGACCCCCAAAGGTTTTAAATGCAAGGAATTATTTGACAGGAGAATTATTATGGGCTTGGAATGGTCCTGACGAAATCTGGTGGCTTTCAATTTATGATAATAAAATATTCTTTTTCTCAACCGATACTTTGTTCGGAATAAATTTAATTTCTGGTATCCCGCAATTAAAAATTACAGGTTTTTATACTGCCTTTAATGATCGCATTCATTGCTACGGGGATGATATTTGGATAGCTGGAGGAGAATACGGAGCAGGGGACACAATTTTTACAAGAGTTCAATCTTTTGATTCACAGACAGGAGATTTGCGATTAGATTTCTATTTGAGTCCAAAGGATTCTGCAGGTGGAAGAGGTCCCCCCCCCCTATTCACAAAAAGTAATATAGCCTGGATCACTAACGTTGATTATCTTTATATTTTCAATACCTATGACGCGGTAATCTTTGATACTTTACTGTTGCCAGAATCTAAAGCAATTTGGCCAAATAGAGCATTTCCCATTGCTTACAAAAACTATTTCATTTATGCTCATGAGGATTTTATAGCAGTCTATAAAACAGATACTCTTTTGCCTGATACAAATTATTCTTTCAATTCCTATATTTATTACGATTCGGGTAATCCTGTTTTTTATCTCTTACTTCCTTCTGATGATAGGGTATTTATAGATATTTTTGATATTTCAGGAAGAAAAATTGCAAAATTCAGCAAATTTTTCAGAAAAGGAGAAAACTATTTTATATTTGACAAAAATTTAAATCA
>JAJRUZ010000003.1 GCA_024277525.1 Caldifarciminota bacterium
AAAGTCCAGAAAGAGTTTGATTTTTTAAAGGAGAAGTAACCAGGCGACCGAGAACATCATATATTTCTAAAGAGACATTGTTTTTTTGAGATAGAAATATTTTGAAGATTATTTTTCTGTTTTAAGAATTTATAATTTGGATAAAGGAGATGTCAGAATTTCTGCCTGTTTCTTCTATATTAACTCCTGAGCGAAATTTTCCCCATATCCGCATTGTATTTGCAGGACGGTTGTTTATATAGCCTGTCCATCCTGAATAAGTTACCAGTATCCAGGAATTTGAGCCGTGAGCCAGAGATGGAGAGAACTGATTACCAAGTTGAACCGAAAGAGGAAAAGTATTTATTACCTGACCTGATATATTTACATAGGCTCCGTAAATGTCAGAGTGTCCATTTCTGTAATCTTCCCATACAACAACATAATTTTGACCATTAAACATGGCCGAGGGATAACATTGTATTCCAATAGCAGTTGAAATAGGAATTCCGTTTGTATCAAGAACTTCTCCTGCGGTGTTTACACGGGCTCCGTATATATCGGGAGAACCATTACGATAATCTTCCCACACAACAAAGTAATTCGTTCCATCAAAAGTTATTGAAGGGTGTTTTTGCTCATCAGTTGCTGTTGATATAGGAATCCCGGCTGTATCAATAATTTCACCGAGTGGTGTTACTCGCGCTCCATATATATCATGAGAGTAGGTGTTATTGCGTCCATCCTCCCATACAACAAAATAATTTACTCCATCAAAGGCTGCAGAAGGAGAAGACTCCCACCATATGCCGGCGGAAATAGGAATTCCTGTGGTATCCAGAAGTATCCCTGATGTATCCACACGCGCTCCATATATATCGTTTGAACTGTTCCTGTCGTCCTGCCAGACCACTAAATATTCCACTTGTCCGAATACAACACATGGAGTTTTCTGTGAGCGAGGAGCAGTGGATATAGGAAATCCAGAAGGGTCTAAAACTGTTCCAGAGGTGTTAACTCTTGCTCCATATATGTTATAAGAACCGAGCCGAGTGCCATTTGCCCATACGATTAAGTAATTTACTCCGTCAAATGCTATTGAAGGAGAATACTGACCGTATGAAGCAGTTGACACAGGAATACCTGTAGGGTCAATAATCATCCCTGAGGTATCTATACGAATACCGTAAATATCAGGATAAATACTTTCATTCCTGTAATCTGACCATACAATAAAATAGTTTGTTCCGTCAAAAGCTGCTGAAGGAGAATTCTGTGAATAAGCAAAATTTGAAATGATTATTCCATTCGGATCAATAACTTCTCCAGATTGTGTTATTCGAGCTCCATATATGTCACTTACAGCCCCTCTTCTCCAATCTGTCCACACAACAAGATAATCTGTTACTCCAGAAATGAGAGATGGTGCATATTGTTTATCAGAAGCATTAGATATTATAATACCTCCTGTATCAAGAACTGTTCCTGAAGGTGTTACACGAGCCCCGTATATATCATCAGCATCATTGCGAATATCTGACCATGCAACAAAATAATTTGTGCCATCAAAACTAACCGATGGAGAATATTGAGCATTTACAGCAGTCGAGACGGGAATACCCGCTGTATCAAGGATTTCTCCTGAAGGACTTACGCGAGCTGCATATATATCATAATTACCATTGCGTTTGTCCTCCCATACAACAAAGTAATTTATTCCATCAAAAGCAACAAAAGGAGAAAATTGATTATCTAAAGCAGTTGAAATAGGAATCTTCTGTGTATCAATAACTGTCCCTGTTATGTTTACACGAACTCCATAAATGTCATTACGTAAGGAATCACCTGTATATTCTGTCCAGACAATGAAATAATTTGTTCCGTCAAATTCAACTGAAGGAGAATACTCCCACATTGTATCAATGGCTACAGGAATCCCTGAAGGGTCAAGGACTCTCCCTGAGGTGCTTACACAGGTGGCATATATATCTGCATTACCACCGCTGCGAAAATCAGTCCATACAACCATATAGTTTGTCCCATCAAAAGATAATGAAGGAAAATACTGTTCATTAATAGCAGTTGAAATAGGAATTCCTTCTACATCAAGAACCATTCCCGAAGATGTTATGCGGGCCCCATATATATCTCCTTCACCGCTGCGCTGGTCCTCCCATACAACAAAATAGTTCGTTCCGTCAAATATAACATATGGATTAAGCTGATAACCTTCTGCCCCGGATATAAGGATACCCGGTGTATCAATAATAATTCCTGAGGAGTTCATTCTGGCACCAAAAATATCGTATTCTGAACCATCACGGAAATCTGACCACACGATAAAGTAATTTGTTCCATCAAAAGCTACTGAAGGAGAAATCTGCTTGTATGGAACCGGAACATATACGACATTGGTATCAATCAGAAATTCATAATTTTGCTGGGCATTGATTATTCTTATAGAAATAAAAATCAGCATAAAGATATAAATACACTTCCCTGTAAAACTTTTAGTTTCTTTTTGCATTTTTTTCCCCTCCTTTTTATTTGATAAATAAAATTTTTCCTGTTCGGGTGTATTTATTTGCCTTGAATTTTATGAAATATATTCCGGGTGTATTTTTGCTGATGCCTACAAAATGCCATCCTGCGTTTTGCTTTTTATTCACAAGTGTTTTTATTTTCTGTCCTGAAAGATTATAAATCACAATATTAACCTTTGATTTTTCGGGTAAGATGTATCTGATTAAAGCCTTGTCTTTGAAAATGCCCGGGGTTATGATTAATTTAATTTCTCCCGAGTGCATTGTTAAACCCGCTTCCTCTATAGCAAGTGGATGTGGATAGGGGAAAGGAGTATATCCGGGTCTTTCGGTATCATTGTAAAAATCTCTTCCTTCAAGAATATGAGGTGAGCGACTCCAAATATCTGCATCTTCACCGTTTAATGTATTGTTCCATTCATACAAAGGCTCAAGCGCCTGTTCAGGCCATTCTTGAGGAAGCGGAGGGTCATCATTGTAAAGTAGATTACCAGTAGACCTCCCAATTTGATCAATGCATGGATATGCTCTTAATATCATAAAACTGTCTCCTGTATTGAAAGTTAAGGAGGGAGCATAGCCATCTGGTGCAGTTGTAATTGATGTATCGGTATTTGTTAAAATTATACTGCTTCTTCCAACTGTTATGTTATGCAAGGAATACCCCCACCACTGATTCTCTGTCCAGTTTTTATAATTGCATATTAAAACCCTTGAACTGTCGAGTCCTGTATGGACACCCTGATCATAAATTATTCCGTCGTTTACATCATAGGGGCTTGTCCCATCAGCCGCTCCCCAAGGAGAGAAAGAATGAAAATCTCTGTAATTGTCAACTGCACAGAAACTATTGAAAAGACCCGTTACCGCATTATTGAAAATTACTCCTGTGCCTCCTCTGAAATGCATAGCTGTCCACCATGGAGTTTCCTGTCTGATAATTGTATTGTTATAAACCTCATAACTAAAACACGACCTGCGTCTTCCTGAAGACTCTGTCCCATGATTTCCGATTTCTCCGTTAATAACCGTATTATAACGAAACACATATCGTGTGCCACCAGAGCCATCTATAATTTCACCTTTAGCCTCAAATGCATTAAATAGATTATCTTCAACATATATTGCTTTTTCTGTTCCCAAGGATAAAGGGCTTGCCCATGAACCATCGCCGTATGATTTTCCTCCCCACTCCGAATGCCCTATCCACACACTCTGACTATGAAGAGACACAAATTCACAATGATCTATAACCCCGTACATCCATCCATTTATCAAAACACCTCTGGAATAAAGATTCTCAAATTTTATATGGTCAATGCGGAGATGTTTTGTTGTACCCCTGATACTTATTGCTCCTGACGGATTAACTGTGCTTCCGTCTAACCCACGCAATGTCATACTTGTTATCCTGAAAGGCTTACCTTCTTCTGTGTATATACTAAATAAAACAACTGCCTCTCCTGAACTCGAAATACCAGCAATGATAATCGTTCTATCAATACCTGCTCCTTTTATGGTGATATTTTTCCCAGAATAAACTATGGGATTCCAGCTCAGAATTTTCCCTACTTTCACAGCACTGTCCCATATGCTTTCTCCCTCAGGAATCATAACTGTATCGCCATCATTTGCCAAATCTATCGCAGTTTGAACATCCTCCTGCGAACAGCTTGAGGCATAGATGACATCTGCCTCTAAAGAAGGAGGAAAAAGGATCGAAATAAAAATAACCAGAGAAAATATCTCCTTCATATACTGGTTTTTTGTATTTTTTCCCATTTTTCTTACCTCCCGTTTTTTTGTTTAATTATCAATAATTTACATATTTTTTCAAGATTCCCCGTTTTGAGTCTTATGAAATATATCCCTGGTGTGTTTTTGTTTATTACGGTTACAAAATGCCATCCTGCGTTTTGTTTTTTATTCACAAGTGTTTTCACTATTTGTCCCGAAACATTGTAAAGTGTGACTTTTACATCTGATTTTTTAGGTAAGAAATATCTGATTAAATTTCCATTTTTAAGAATATTAGGAATTATAAACAGTTTATAGTTCCTTTTTCCGTGAAAGATTTCCCTTATTTTGGTCTGGACATATTCATAGGCACCTATGTCCCAGGCAGAACCCTGAGGGCGGGAGATTCCGTCTTTGTCAGTGGTGAAATATGTTGCAAGGTCAGCTCCTTTGTCTATTGCCACTGTATCAACTGGACTTAAATGAAAGTTTCTACCCCCATAATTTACGAAGACGGGTTCTGCAGAGGAGTTATGGGAAAAGGATGTTGCGTTATTTAAAGCTTCTGCATTCTCATAAAGAGTCCCTCTGTAAGATATAGCGGCACTTCCACTATCACCTGCAAAAACTATATTATTGTCAAAAACTAAATCTTCTTCAGAACCATAATCACCTAAGGCTACAGCGACACTATAACCGCAATTGTATATGATGTTATTTACCCATGTTAAGTTTGTAATGGACAGAGTAATTACTGTATTGGCTTTTGATATGTATAAAGCAAGATAATCTGTAAAGTCGGCTATTGTATTGTTGGCTACTAAAATATCGTCCCAGATTACTAATTCAAGCGTATCACCTGTATTTGGACCTTTAGCTTTTAATTGTATGCCCCTTGTATAAGAAGGAATCATGTCATCCATATAAAGCACATTATTGTAAATCTGCCAATGTCCAACTGACTCCTGCGTTGTCTCTATAAAAATCATGGAATTAGAAAAATCATATATTTCGTTGTTATAAATTCGAAAATAACTACCCACTCCCTGTATGCCATCCGCGTGACTTGGAGCCCCGGTATCCACACGGTCTCTAATTATATTATTATATATATCTGCTCCTGCGGCAATCTGGATTCCATCATCGCCGTTTCTTTCAATTATGTTGTGATGAATGGAAATCTCACCGTAGGAAGCTCCTTTACTACGGTTAACATTTATTCCATCCTGATAGTTATCGTGGATATAGGAATAAGCAATTTCAGCATCAGAAGGCAATCCGTTATACCCATTAAACCATATCCCATGTTCATCTCTTTCATCGCCGCAATCATGAACTTCTACATATTGAATTTTTATCCCGATAGGACTCGTGCTATATATACCCACTGCTGTTGGATTTGTTATCTCTATGTTCTGGTTATTGTTATAATTTCCGTTAAGCACAACCCAATTAGCTGCGCCAAAATTTACTGTACCCTTAATTATTACCCTTCCTGTATGACCAATGTCTTGACCGCTCTTGATGAATATAGGATTACCATTAGTTCCAGAGGCAGCAATAATAAGATTTTCATTGTATGTTTTGCCGGAAGTACCACCGGAAATATAAATTGTGTCTCCGGGTTGAATCAGGGACCAATTAATATCAGCGAAGCTTTGCCAAGCATTTTCCCACGAAGTGCCATCATTTGCTCCTGTCGCTTGATTGTCAATATACCAGTTTGTTGCATAAGAAAAACTGTGGAAAATAAGAAAAAGATATACTTTTATATATTTCACCGTTTTTACCTCCTACGTTAAATTTCATTTTTACTTAACTTTAAATGTCCTTACCAAGGAATGGAGTTCACTAATAAGGGAAACAAGGGTACCGATTTTTTTCTTTATTCCGCTCGGAACTCCTCTGAGAGATATGTCATCAAAACTCCTATCGGTCCAGAAATAAAAACCGGCCAGAAAGGAAATCAGGGATGCAAGGTCGGTAAACCCTAAGGATTCTATTTCTGACTTGTCTATTATTACAACATCCGCAGGAACCTGTTTTATTTCTGCCGGAATTTTTAAAGCATAGACATTTATTTTCAAAAGCTCCTCAAGGGGTAATTCCTCCAATTGCATCTGAAATGTTAAAAAATAAATTAACAACAATGCCTTCATTTTTTATAAAAACCTCCTTTTTCAGTTTTTAATCTTTTAGCCAATATTTCAGCAAAAAAATAAGCATCCTTCGGCCATCTTGCAGTTATTAAATTTCCGTCCTCCAAAACAAAAGGTTCCCATAATTTTTTTCCTGTTATGAAATCTTTTTTACTTTTCAAAACCCTTGTTATTTCATCTTGAACATACTCCGGATATGTTCTGTAATATCTCCCGAGTTTCCAGAAAGTTAAATAATATGCAATTCTTTCCAGTATTTTGGGGAGTGCTGTGACTTTTTTCCCGTAGAGAATGCTCTTCCCTGTCTCAGGATTAATCGTTCTTGCAAGAACTAAAGGACCGTGACATATTGCACCTATGAGTTTATTCAATTTGAAAAATCTCAAAACCTTCTCCTGCAGAGTTTTACTTTCTAAATACTGACGCATTCCGGGTGCATGACCGCCCGGTAAAAGCAAGAGGTCATATTTTTCCGGCTCAATTTCTTTATAAGGAATAGGTGCAAAGAAATTTTTATCTTTTTCAAGTTCATGATAAGCAGAAATGGCATCCGGCTTTGCTCCCAATTTTCCGAATATCACACCTTTAAGTAAAAGCGAGTCAGCACTACCGACTTTCCCGTTTTCTGTACTGAACTCAACCTCAAATCCCTGTTCTTTAAAATATTTCCATGGAATTGATACCTCTGTTACATCAAAATCATTATCAGGAAGAGGGATAAGGATTTTTTTCATAATATTTATCCGAAGAGTATTGTGTCACACATCAGGTTTCCGTGTCTGTTCTTATCTTTTTCCACTCTAAAGGAACCCTGCTCACCGAATGTAGCTGCTCCTATGAACGGAATATCACCTACAATCTCTTTAAACGCACCTATTATTTCGTTTTTTCTATGCATAATAGCACCCACACAACCTGCACAGTATATTAGAATACCTCCTTTTAAAATCAGCTTACCTTTATCAATACCTATTGCCCTTTGTGCGACCTGAGAAGTTCTACTGATTAATGCTTGCGGTGTTCCATGCATAAGAATTATTTGTTCTCCTTTTTTAAACTCGGTGAAAAAACTCATGGATTTGGTATCAGGAATAACCTGATGGGGGTGAGAAAGAAGATACACAGGTGTACCCACAACTTTTCCTATAATTCTTCCAATGGGATACAGAGTACTTTCTACAAGCACATTTCCTCCTTTTTCAAGATATTTTTCTATAATACCGTGTGTCCATTCATTATATACAAGGGCAGCAGGTTTATCATCAATTTTATGAATTATTCTTCCTTCGGACTCCGTGATTACACCTTTATATTTTGTCGGCAGATATCCTCCCAGGAATGCTCCGTATATCTTATTTTTTGATAAAATTGCAATAAGCAAAAATCCTTCATTTATCTCTTTTTCATCAAGAAATATTTTCCATTTGCCGGTGAGGTCATTATCGGCTGCACTTCCACCGTAGACAGGAACATCATCACCAAAGATTTCCTTTATTCCCTCTATAATTCTCTCTTCAAAACCCGGAGTCGCGTGCATGAGTACAATATCCGGTCTGGATGAAAAGCGCTGTTTTATTATTTGAGATGCTTCTTTTGCCTTATCTTTTGCAGAAGATGCTGATGTTTCAAAAATTACAGGAAAACTACTCACCTGGTCATCCTGTTCAGAAATAAGGAAGACTCCGCCCTCAATAAAACCATCAGGGGTGAAGACACCATTAAAAGATGTGGCACCGAATATCTTTATTTCAGGATATCTTTTTTTGAAAGTATCTATAGCCTTTCTATACTCACTGTCACAGGTGGTATAAAATAAAGCCCACACAGGATTGACAATTTCCAGAGTTTTTCCCTCTTTTACTTCACCTTTCTTGTTGAAAATTACGTATTTCATTTTTACCCTCAAACCTGTCTTTCTTTTTCAGGGGTTTGAACCCTGGTTATTTAAAAAATAACAAATTTCCCTTTTTTGTTTTCATATTCGGATTCAAGTTTATAAAAATATATTCCTTTTGCTTTTGGTTTGAAAGGAATTTGATAAAAACCGGAAGAATATTCACCCCGGACAGGAATTGCAATAAGCCTACCAGCCGCGGTGTAGATTTTTAATGAAATTCTGCTTTCTTCAGAAACAGAGAACTTAAACATAACACCTTCTTTTCCAAAATAAGGGGTAAAACCGAATATTCTGTTTTGTTCTCTGTTTTCTTTAACACCTGTTAAAAGATTTTCATAAATCTGAAAACCATCTTGGTAATCAGTAATATAGACATAATTTCCCGATATATATATATTCCATAGGCATGGTTAGCAGTCTTATAAAACCCCATTTCAGACGGAGAGGAAGGGTCGGAGACATCTATGATGCGAAAGCCGGTCCACCAGTCGGCAACATAGGCACAATTTCCTGATACATAGACTCCGTAAGCATAACCAGGTGTCCAGTAATTTCCAAGTTTTTGAGGGGATGAAGAATTTGAAACATCCCATATTTCTAATCCCCTGGTTCCGTCTGCAATATAAAGTCTTCCAGTGTTATATTCGTAAAAAAGACTATAGGCAATTCCCCACGTATGTATTTTCTCTGAAAGTTTTACCGGATTTGAGGGGTCTGATACATCAAGGATATAAACTCCACCGCCTGAGCCTGCAAAAACAAGATTTCTTGAAGAATCATAAGAAACAACATAAGAAGGTCCAAATGGCCAGTTTCCTACAAAACGAACATTCAGAGAATCAAAACCCGAAAGAGTTTCAGAAAAGCGTTCTGTTTCAGAGGAATGATGCATTATCACAGGTTCTTTTTCTGCTTTTAAAGGAAAAACACCTGTAAAAAGTAATATCATCCACCCGCTCATCACATATAGCGCATTTTTAAATGCCCTTTTATTTTTTGAGTTATACTTCATAACCTATATTTATCCGTGTTTAAATTCTCATTCCTCACTATAAATCCTGTTCATGTGTCTGGGTTTATAGGTCTGACCGGGTTTTAAAATTCTGAATCTCATTCCCTCTTGTTCCCGGACCAGCTTAAAAAAATCACAGTTCATACAGGTTAATTCTTTCTGCGCAAAGGTTCCCTGAACCTCGCCACCGCAAAAGGTCCCTGCAACAGCCCAGCATATTCTTCCTGCATTTTTACCCCCGTTTAATCCGTCCGCAGATGAGTCAATAGAAGCAGGACATACGCCCATTTCATTCACTCTTTCACCTCCCGGCTCTCTCCCGCATTTTTTATACTCCCAGCAATTTAATTTTTTAGCCATATTTTTAAAGGGGTTTAAGGGATTTGAACCCTATCTTTTTTATATTCCGGATATTATCTTTTAAAAACTCAATTTTTTATTCCTTCTTTTTTGATATGTTCGGAATCAGCCAGGATAAAAAGGAATCAGCACTTCTTGACTGAATGAGTATTTTCCCGGGACCTGTTAATTCACACACAAGTCCCTCTCCACTGAACAGGGTCGATTTCAATCCTCCGACTTTTCTCACTTTGTACCCTATACCATCCGCGAAGGCAACAATGTGTCCTGTATCAACAATATACTTTTCACCGTTTTTGAGTTCAATTTCATGAATTGCACCGAAACTTGAAAGAAAAACTTTACCTGTTCCTTTTATTTTCAAAAGAAACAGTCCTTCTTTTGAAAAGAAAGTCTTTGCTCCACCCCATTTTGTGTCAATTTCAATCTCAGGAGAAGAAGCAATATATGCTCCTGATTGAGCATACATTGTTTGATTTTTGAGTTCTAAGGCATATATATCACCTGGGAGAGAAGGAGCAAATGTTACTTCTCCTGGACCGCCGGATGCTTTGAAAGTATTGAGGAAGAAACTTTCTCCTCCCAATATACTTCTTTTCAGAGCACCCAGAAAGCCCTTTTTTGCCTTTGTTTCCATTTCAATACTGCTTGACATACTTACCATTGCACCTGCTTCTGCAGATACCGCTTCCCCTGACTGCAATGCCACTTTTAGGAGAGCGTAGGAGGGACGGTAGAGTATCTCGTATTTCATTTTTTAACCTCTGAAATTTTTATAATCGGAATTGAACCGAAAAAATTTCTGTATTAAAATAAAATGAATTGTTGATATTTTTGAAGAAAGAAGGGGTCCGAAAACCGCTATTATCAAATGCATCCGGAAATAGGTGAAAGTTTGTTGAATTTTTTTCTTTTTTTTCGTATAATGTTTCCGCAAATGTACAACAAAATACCCTCAATCCGGCTGGAGAGTGTAAAATTTTATCTTAACACAGGAGAGTCATTAAGAAAAACAGCAAAAAAATTCGGTATAACCTATAGAACGCTTTTTAAATGGGTTAAACGGTACAGGGAAAAAGGGGAGCAGGGGCTTATCTCCACATATAAAAGACCGTGGAACAGGACGCCCAAGGAAATAGAAGAAAAGATTGCTTTAATGAAGGAAAGAAGACCAGATTTAAGTCTCAGAAAGGCAAAGAAAATACTGGAGAAGCAGGGGTTTAAAATATCTGTTAAAGGGATATGGAATATATGGAAAAGATACGCACTGACAGGCAGGGATAAGAGTCATCCTTATTTACCCTTCGGTCCCTCTATGTCGGAGATAACTTCTTCTTTAAAAAAGATAAATTATCTCTTGGATAGGAAAGAAGTTGAAAGTGCTGCAAGGATTGTAAATTCTCTTCCCTCTTTCCCCCAGACCCCTATTCTTAAAAAAATACCAGAAGAACTGCTTGTCCCGAGAAGAAAACTTGAGCGTCTTTTCCTTTTCTTCGGTGAAATACCCTTTTATGAATATTATCACAAAGCAAGAAAATTAAGGGAATTTCTTGAAAAAAACAGGTTTTTCTATTCTTCAATATTTGCCGGTTTTGCAGAACTTGTTGCCCTTCACTGGATGGGCTCTCCTGAAAAGGAACTTGAAATCATTAAATTTCTCAAAACGCGCATAAAAAACATTCACGATCCTTCATTAAAATATCTCATTTATATGCATGAAGGGATAATTTATGCTAAGCAGCTTGATTATAAAAACGCAAAAAAATGTGTTAAAAAGTGTAAAAAATTCCTTTCTACTCTGTCTTATCCTTTTTTCTTTGATTCTATAGGAGCTCTTTTTTCTTATATTAAAGATAATAAAAATGCCACTTTTTATATTAAGAAGGCATTGGAAAAAGAAAAGGATAGAAGAAGAGCACAAATTTTTTCTCTTAAACTTGCTTCTTCTTATGCAATCGGAGGAAGATATAAGGAAAGCATAAGATTGTTAAAAGAGGCGGAGAAACACAAAGAAGGGAATGTTTCTTCTTTTTACATAATTTCTGCGTATTGTGCATTCGGAGAAGGAAATATCTTAAAAGCCTTCTCTTTTTTAAGAAAAGCGATAGAGAAAGCGGAGAGGGGAGAAATCAGAAATCATATCTATGCTGCTTGCATAGGACTTGCGAGTATAAAAGCTGCTTTGGATGACAAAGAGGAAGCAAAAGAAATTTTAAACAAATATCTTCCTCTTTTTAAAAAATATAAGATGGAGGGTGAAATTGTTATAACTTCTGCTTTATTGAAAGAAAAACTAATTAATAAACAATTCAGGGATTTTTCTGTCTTTTACCTCATTTATCTACTGCAAAATGGAAAGTATCATAAGGCGTTAAAATTTGCTAAAGAGAAAGAACTTTTGGGAAGCTTTCATCGGTATATTGTATTTTTTTCTCATCTTGTGATAAGTGCACTTGAAAAGGATGGAACCGCTTATCTTCCAAAGGCAATCTTAAAATTTCCCGTGTTCAATAAACAAAAATTCGTGTATGATATAAGATTTATAGGTGATTTTATTATTTACAGAAATCATAAATATTTACATAACAAATTAGGTCCAAAGGAAAAGGCTTTTCTTATTCATTTGGCTTTAAAACTGCCGGAACCAGGGAAAACTCTTCCTCTTTATGAAATTTATAACAATTTCTGGAGATATTCCAGAAAACCCGAGAGAAATCTTACCCATCTTTTATCAAAACTCCGAAAAAGTTTAAAGATACCTTCTCATCTGCTGGAGATTTCAAAAAAGAGGGGACTTTTTATAAATAAAGGGATTTATTTCAAAACGGATTATCATGAGTTTAAACGTTTACTTACGCAAGCACATGTATTTTTAAAGGCGGATGAATGGGAATTTGCTAAGAAAGAATATTTGAGTGCTTTTAAATTAATAAGGGGAGAACCTTTTAAAAAGATGTATGATAGATGGAGCGAGGATACAAGACTTGGTATTATATTTGAAGTTGAAAAAGTATTTATTCAATTCATCAACGAATGTTTAAAGCACGGTGAGAAGAAAGCAGCGCAAAGAATTTATGAAAAGGCAATTAAAATCATAAAATATTCGGATGAATTGAAAGAAAAATTTTATTACCTTTTCAATTTGAAATCGGGGAGAGGGGATTTGAACCCCTGACCTCCTGGTCCCGAACCAGGCGCGCTAACCGGTCTGCGCTACTCCCCGTTCACATAATATTATACCCATGTTTGACACTTTTTGAGGGGTTTTTATAATAGGGATTCTTGATTTTTCTTGTGTTTTGGGTATTTTATCTTAAAATTTTTCAAAATTTTGTTGTAGAGACTTTTTAAAAATATTTTTCCTAATACTT
>JAJRUZ010000034.1 GCA_024277525.1 Caldifarciminota bacterium
AAAAATTATCCAGGAAATAAATGAACTGCCTGAAGAGATGTTACCTTTTGTAATGCAGTTAATACATATTATAAAAAACGGGATTGAAAAGGGGAAAGGCAAAAGAGGTTCGCTTAAGGGAATATGGAAAGGCAGTAAAATAGATGAGTCTCTGATTAAGGAAGCAAAAAAATCCCTGTTTCCTTATGAATTTTCTGAAAAATAATGAATTATGTGGTAGATACTCATGCAATTATATGGTATTTTACCGAGGATAAAAGACTGACTAAGAGAGTATATAAAATATTTGAAAATTCTTTAAAGAAAGGGTTGATAATAATACCATCTATTGTATTAGCGGAAATTATGTATATTGCGCGTAAGGGGAAAATAACGATTACATTTGAAGAGACATTAAACAGAATAGAAAAATATCAAAATTTTTTTATTGCTCCCCTTGATGTTGAAATATTGAAAATAGCAAATAAAATTAAAGCAAATATAGAAATGCATGATAAATTAATAATAGCAACAGCCATTTATTACGGAGCAACTCTCATAACTAAAGACAGAAGTATTCGTGAATTAAGACTTTGCAAAACTGTCTGGTAAGAAACATAAGGATAAGTTTCTCAGAAAATTTAATCTTGATTTTGATGATGCTTATCAGCGTGCAGTTGTGGAGAAATATAATTTAAAAATAATAAGTTTTGATAAGGATTTTGATAAAACTGAAAAAGGGAAGTTAACTCCGAGAGAGGTGTTAAAACAAAAATAAAAGTAATTTGTGAATCTCAGTGGCAAATTTATGGCTTCATCAATTTTTCAATTTTCATATTCAAATTTTGCTTTTTACTTTTTACTTTTAACTTTTTCTTATTTCCCTATTTCGGGGTTTGACCCGCTATCCCCTCTCTCTTTATTACATGATTATTACTCAGTAGCTACTACTACTCCGTGTCTATTTAAATAAATAGTTTTTTTAAGATTTCCCTTTTCATCATAAATCCATCTTATTATCGCAGTCTGAGACCCCTTCCAATGTGTAAGATTGCCGTCTGTATCAAAAAATCTTTTTTCTATTGTATTTCCTTCATTGTCGTATTTATACTTAATTATAGCAACGCCCCAGTCTTTTCGCTTCTTCAGTTTCCCATCAATACCAAAGTATCTTACTTCTATGACATTTCCCTTTTCATCATATTTCCAACGAATAATAGCAACATTTAACCCTTTTCTTTCCTTTAATTTTCCATCAGCCCCGAAATACTTCTCTTCTATTCTGTTTCCTTTCTCATCGTATTTCCACTGAACCATAGCTACCCCGTTTTGATCTTCTTTAAGTTTGCCGTTAATATTGTAATATCTTATTTCTTTTATATTACTTTTCTCATCATATTTCCATCTTACTTCATATATTCCATCTTTATCCTTTATTCTTCTTCCTTTGGTATCAAACCTTATTGATTTTATCCTCCTTCCTTTGTTATCAAGAGTCCACACATATTTGGCAACACCATCTTCATTTTCTACAATTTTACCTTCTTTATCCTGATTGGTTAAAGATTTTTTATATCCTTTGGTATCTAACTCAAAATAATAAGCATATACACCTCTATCGCTTTCCGTTGGATTATTATTATGGTCATAAAAAGTCCATTTTTCATATTTTTCGGTACGCGTTATCTTAATTTGTGCAACTCCGAAATAAGGATCGTAATGTAGGTTTCCAGCTTTTAAATATTCAACTTTTATAAGTTTATTTTTCTTGTCATAAGTGAATTTATAGCAGTTCACTCTCTTTGCTGTATTTTTATCTATAGGGTATCTTCCAATAATATTATATCTACCATCCACTTTTATATGTCTGTAAAACTTAACTCTTTCCTGAGAATAAAGCATATGTATTTTAACATTGCATATGAATATAAGCAAAAAAATTTTTTTCATTTTTACCTCCTCTTTACAATGATGAAATATATAAGTAATGCAAAGCCGATTAAAATTATACTGCCAGTCAGCCATGCTGGAAGTATACCCAAAATCACTATTGCTACCAAGAATAACAATATAAAACCAATAGTTTGTAACACCATATTTAGGGGTTTTATCCCGATTTTATCAGGTTTATAATCGGGTTTATCAAGATTTTCCAAGGTCTCTGTAAGACGTTTTATACAACTTTTAGCACCCGCGGACCATATATCATCGCTGACTGCAGTAACAGAAATTATTGAACCGGCTTCGTATTTCCTTATTTTTATTTTCAATTTAACATTTTGAAATCCATATTTACAGGTACCCTCGATGGTCATGTCAGTTTTGTTTACACTTTTGACACTCCCAATCATATTAAGTGCCTTTTTTACATCTAAAATACTCTCGTTGACGGGTTTGTTATATTTTATATCTTTAGAACTTTTACCTAAAGCCATTTTTGTATCTCCTTTTGGATTTCATATACAATGTTGTTTTACTTTTTTTCTTTTTTAATTGTATATCTCCATTTTATATCAACAAATTTTTCTATTTTTTGGATGCTGTCTCCCAAGAATATATTTAGATATCTATAATCATCATAAGGTCCCCATTTTTCTTTTTTGCTTATAAGAAAATAATATTTCCCATTTTCCAAGACCCAAATTTGCCATCTAGAAAAGAGATTGGAAAGATACATTTTAGAACCTATAGCATCAAAAGGTCCTAACTCGGTGACATTTGTGATTAAATAAAATTTATCATTTCTTGTTCCAATGAATACTGGGCGTGGACAATAGTAATCACGGTATTCACAAACATCAGCTACGGCTATAGTTTTATACGGTCCAAATACTTTACCGTTCATAATTATATAATTTGTGTCACCTTTAGCAACCCCAAAACTCCACAAAACTTTAGAACCTTTCCAGTATTCTATAAAATCAGAGACCTTGTCATAAGGACCATATTCTTTATTATCAACGACTACATATAATTTATTATTTTTCTCCACAATAGCATATCCTTTAATACTCACAAAATATGACGGAATTTCATATGTACCCAGTTGAGATTCTACTATTTCTCCTATAAGTGTTTTTACATCTTTCTTTCTTTTTTTACATCCTGAGAAGATGAAAGATATAATTACTAAAATTTTGATAAGTTTAATATAACTTTTCATACTTCTTAATTGATAATTGAAAAGGACTCGAACCTCAAGTAAAATTTATATTTAATTATCTCTGTTTTTTCTTTGCTCCAAAAAAAGCAAATGTTCCTGCAATTCCGAATAATATTCCCCAAATTAAAATATCAGTTCCTGTGGTAATTCCTATAAGAAAATCAATACCGGCAGATACAAAAAGTAGTATCCAGCCAGCTTTATAGCCTTTTAATGATAAAGAGGCTCCAATAATTCCAAGAATTCCCATGAGTAAACTAATTGCACCTGCTCCGGCTATCTCACTTCCGGTTGTCATTGCTTCCTTTTCTTGAAAGGTTTCACCTAATTCGTATGCAAACGTTCCAGCACAGGCTGCAGGAAATCCCCATAATAGTGAAATTATACCAGTTACTAATCCCAACACAAATGACGTTACTTTCATACTTTATCCCATGCAGGTTTGAAAAGCAATTATCAAAAAAACAATCGCTACCACTGTTAAATAGATTTTTCTTGATAATCTCTCCATATCAATTCTCCTGTTTGGCGGTTCTTTTACTTTATACGTTCCATTTTACCCTTTCTGCATATTTGACATATTGATGTTCCTCTATTGCATTTTATACAGGACACATTACCACATTTATTACATTTGTATAACGTTACACCCTTTTTACTACACTTTGGGCAACTCATAGCCATCTTTATTTCCTCCCCCGCCCCTGAGCACCATAAGGGCGGATTTGCCCGTTTACGGCCGGTGCCGCCGATGGAAGGAATCGGACCTTCCAATTTTTCAAAAATTTAAGAGAGCCTTTTGAAGGTTTGATAAAGAAAATTAATATACTACGGGAGAGAGAGAGAGAATAAACCGAAGTTTTCATATTTTTATTATAAAAATTTTTAATCATATTTTTCAATTTTAAAAAATTTTTGGTTTCAATTTCAAAAAATCCGCGTTCGGAAACCGCTCCTGCGAGTTCGCAGGCTACAGTTTTTCAATCCCCCTAACCTCCTTCTCCAAGGGGGAAATTTTAATGTCGCGATTGGGAAATCGCTCCTGCATTTATTTTTTAATCTGAAATTATCGCGGTTCGGAAACCGCCCCTACATAAATTTAAAACACACAAAATTTAAAATCTTGTCATTTTAGATTGACATTTTTTTAAAAATCTTGTTATAATAAATTGACATGATTTTAATTGAATATTATAATCCGCACTGGGAAGAAGGATTCTTCTATAATTTTGTTAAAAAAGAGAGATTTTTGATAAATTATATAAAAACCTGAAAAATAAATTTATTATAATACTCACAGGCCAGAGGAGAACAGGAAAAACAACCCTTTTAAAACAACTGATTGATGAACTCATAAAAAGCGGAATAAAAAGAAAAAATATATTTTATTACAGTTTTGATGAGGAAAAAGGCAAAATTTTTGATGTTTTAAGAACATACGAAAATTATCTGGGAGAAAGAATTGATAAGGAAAAAAGATTTATATTTCTTGATGAGATACAAAAGATTAAAGGATGGGAAACGGAGATTAAATTTTTCTATGATAATTACAAAAATCTCAAATTTTTCCTTACCGGCTCTGCCTCTCTTTTCATAAGAAAGGGAATGCTTGAAAGTTTGGCAGGAAGAACCATTGATTTTGTTTTACCTCCCCTCAATTTTTCCGAATATCTTTATTTTAAAAATAAAAAATATCTTTTAAAAAACCCTTCCTTGCATCGGGAAAAATTGTTGCAGGAATTTTTAATGTTTTTAAAAAGACCCTATATTGAGATAATTGAATTTCCCGAAGATGAAATAAGGCTATACATAAAAAACCTTATTGAAAAGATTATTTTTGTGGATATACCTTCCATTTTCCCTGTTGACGAGATTTCATTAATTGAGCGTCTTTTTAAAATAATAGCAGAAAGACCGGGTATACTTTTAAATTACAATGAATTATCAAAAGAACTCGGGTATCACAGGGTTACAATTTCAAATTACCTTGACTATCTTGAAAAGGGATTCTTAATAAGGAAAATCTATAATTTTTCAAAGAACCTTATAACCAGTGAGAAAAAAATGAAAAAATTTTATCCCTATTCTCCTGTATTTTGCAGTTACCTTGTAAAAGAGGTCCCCTTATCCTTACTTGTGGAAAATCTGATAATAAGCGCTCTGGATGTAAAATATTTCTGGAGGGATAGCTTTTCCCATGAAGTGGATGCGGTTCTTTCAAATAAAAAAATTATTCTCCTTGAAATAAAATTCAAAAATAAAATTTTGGATAAAGATTTAAAGGGTCTTAAATATTTTTTGAAAAAATTTAAATTAAAAAAAGGAATTCTTATAACACAATCCCTGAAATCAATCAAAGATAATATTGAATTTATACCCGTATGGGAGTATGAAAAGTTTATCGGATTTTAAAGGATTTGGCAACTGTTTTCTTATTTTGAAACAATTTTTAATCGCGATTAGCTCCTAAATGTGCGATAAATCGCACCGCTACTTTCCTTTAACTTTTGACTTTTTCTTTTTTCCCTATTTCTGGGTTTGAGCCTTTGTGGTTCTTGAAGCACCTGTTATCCGCAGGATTGTATAACCCGTAATACCCGAAATTAAGGACCCTGTAATAATTCCCACTTTTGCTGAATTCAAATTTATTAAATTCTCATAAAAAGCCAGATTATTTATAAAAATGGACATCGTGAATCCCACCCCTGCAACAGCAGCTATCCCAAGTATATGTTTTATATTCATTCCTGTCGGTAAATCTGTTAGTTTGAGTTTCAGTCCGAGAAGGGAAAACAGGGTTATTCCCGTGAATTTACCCACAAACAAACTGATTGCAATATTGAACATAAGAGCAAGATTAAAATTATATTCGGTGCTGATTGCAACACCCGCATTTGCAAATGCAAAAACAGGGAGTATAAAAAATGCAACCCAGTTATGCAATTTATGCTCAAGGTGCTGTAAGGGTGAACGGACTTCTGAAATCAAATTATCCAGATGATCAATATATTTAATTTCCTCTTTTGTAAGCAGATGTTTTTTATGGTCATCGGATGCAGTAATAATTTTGTCTGATATAAGGGAAAGCTGTTCTGAGAATGATTTGATGTCAATCCTTCTTTTGATCGGTATTGTGAATGCAAGAAGCACACCTGCAATTGTCGGATGAATTCCTGATTTTAAAAACAGAAGCCATATAATGAAGCCAAAAACAAGACCGATACCGAGTGAATATTTAAATCTGGAATAAATCAATCCCAGGATTCCTATCAGGATAATTCCGTAAAAAAGAAAACTCCAGTTTATATTTGAACTGTAGAAAATAGCAATAACAAGAACTGCTGCAATATCGTCAATAATTGCAAAGGCTGTCAGAAATATCTTTAAACTTACAGGTATTCTTTTACCGAGTGCACTCAGTATTGCAAGGGAAAAGGCAATATCCGTTGCCATGGGTATTCCCCAGCCTCTTACAGTTTCAGGATTTTTATTCAGAATGAGATAAAGGGTAATGGGGATAATCACACCCCCCAGTGCTGCTATAAAAGGAAAGGCTGCTTTTTTGAGTGTATTTATCTCACCTATGAGCAACTCCCTTTTAAGTTCAAGACCTATCAAAAAGAAGAAGATGGTCATCAATCCATCGTTAATCCAGAGTAGAATTGGTTTCTTTAATTCAAAATTATAAAAGGATATCCCTATTTTATACTGCCATAAACCTTCATAATATCTTCCGTAGGGTGAATTAGCCCAGATTAAGGCAATAACTGCTGCAACAAAAAGGAGTATGCCTGCTGAACTTTCCGTTTTAACAAATTTCTGAAACGAGGATAAAAGTATATTTCTTTTCATTTTTAAAAAGTTAATAATGATTGTAAAAAGAATTCTCAACAAATTTCAAAAGTGGCTTTTAAATCAGGTAATTACCGCGGTAAATAATGAGAGCCCGAACTCACGGTATTATGCTCTGCTCAGTCAATTTTTGGACTTCGGGGTAAATTCGGTCAGACAAAAATAAAAAATTGGCTCTTTTTGTTCTCTCGGATTAGAGACATTGAAAAAGACTAATAAAAAACAGAAAAACATTTGAAGACGGAAAATTCCGATTAGATTGATAAGAGCATCAAGCAGAATAAAAAACTTATAATTAAAAGACTAAAAAGGAGGAAAATATGAATAAAGTCATAATAATTATGGGTTCAAAAAAAGATATTGAACACTCAAAAAAAATTTGCAAATATCTTGAAAAATTTGAAATAAAATATGAATTACGAATTGCATCCGCGCATAAAACTCCTTTTAAAGTGCTTGAAATATTAAAAGAACACGAAGATAAAGATGTAATTTTTGTAACAGTTGCAGGAAGAAGTAATGCTTTAAGCGGTTTTGTGGATGCAAACACTTCAAAACCAGTGATTGCCTGTCCTCCTTACAGTGAAAAATTCGCAGGTGCTGACATATTTTCTACCCTCAGAATGCCCTCTGGTGTTGCTCCGCTTACAGTGCTTGAACCCGAACAAGTCGCAATTGCAGTTGCTAAAATATTCGGATTAAAAGATAAAATTTATCAAGAAAAAATAAAAGAATATCAAAAAAAGATAAAAGATGAGATTGAAAAAAATGATAAGGAGATAAAATATGGGAAGTGTTAAAGACCTTATTATACTTCAAAAACCCGAAAATGAAAAGCCCGGGAGAGGAAGATTTATCTTTTCTGATAGATACTCTGTTTTTGACTGGGGAGAAATGCCCGACCACATTGAAGATAAAGGAAAAGCAATATGCATCGCAACTGCTTATTTTTTTGAAAAGCTGGAAGAGAAAGGCATTAAAACCCATTATCTCGGACTTTTGGAAAACGGAAAGGTTAAAAAATTGAATGAACTGGAAAATCCCTCCGATACCATGGAGATAAAACTTTTGAGAGTCTTAAAACCCGAAGTAAAAGGAGAAAATTACGATTACTCCCTTTATGAAAAAGAAAAAGTCAATTTCCTTATACCCCTTGAAGTAATATACAGAAATTCCCTTCCTCCGGGTTCCTCTGTGTTTAAAAGATTAAAATCCGGAAAATTAAGCCCCATAGACCTCGGTCTTAAAGAAATGCCGAAACCCGGACAAGTTCTTAATAATCCCTTTCTTGATGTTTCAACAAAACTCGAAGAAATAGATAGATATATCTCATGGGATGAGGCAAAAAAAATATGTAATCTTTCGGATAAAGAAATTGAAGAATTAAAAGAAAAAACACTTTTTATAAACGATCTCATAACACAAGAGACCAAAAGAATAGGATTATTTAATGAGGATGGAAAAATTGAATTCGGGTTTGATGAAAAAAGAGATATAATCATTGTGGATGCTCTCGGAACCCTTGATGAATGTAGATTATCGTTTAAAGGAATACCAGTCAGCAAAGAAATAGCAAGAATTTTTTACAGGGAGACCGAATGGTTTAAGGAAGTTCAACAAGCAAAAAATAAAGATAAAATAAGATGGAAAGAATATGTGAGTAAAAAGCCTCCTCCTTTACCCGAGAAATTGAGAGAAACTATAAGTATGATATACAAAGCATATACCAATGAATTGACCAAAAGGGAATGGTTTAATGCTACTCCGCTTAAAGAAACACTTGAAAAGTTGAAAAGTATAATATGATAATTCCCTTTAAAGAATTAAAAAAATTTTGAAAAATTTAAAAAAACAAGGAAAGAAAGTTGTTTTTACAAATGGGTGTTTTGATATATTACATGCAGGACATATTGAAATTTTAAAAAAAGCAAAAGAAAAAGGAGACATTTTAATAGTGGGTCTTAATTCAGATAAATCAATTAAAAAAATAAAAGGAAGAAAAAGACCTATAATGGATGAAAAAGACAGGGCTTTAATTCTTGATTCAATAAAATTTGTTGATTATGTTGTTTTGTTTGATGAAGAAACACCATATAACCTGATAAAAGAGATAAAACCTGATGTTCTTGTTAAGGGTTCTGACTATAAAATAAATGAGGTCGTGGGTGCGGATATTGTAATTAAAAATGGCGGGGAGGTGTTTCTTGTTCCTCTGTTAAAAGGTAAAAGCACATCAAAAATAATTGAGGAAGTCCTGAAAAGGTATGGAAAAAATTAATTTTGAAAAGGAATTAAATAAAGAACAATTAAAAGCAGTGTATCATGGAGAAGGACCTGCATTTGTACTTTCCGGAGCAGGGACAGGTAAGACAAGGGTTTTAACTTACAGAATTATATATCTTCTTGATAAAGGCATTCCTCCGGATAGAATTCTTGCTCTTACTTTTACAAATAAAGCAGCAGATGAGATGAAAGAAAGAATAAGGTATTTAATACCGGAAAAAATTAAGGGAATATGGATGGGAACATTTCACTCCGTAGGTTTAAGAATTTTAAGAGAAAAAAGGGAATTTTTAAACTTGCCTGAAAATTTTGTTGTATATGATAGAGAGGATTCAAAGAGAATTTTAAAAGACATCTTACCAGAAGAAGAATCTCCGAGGGTATGGATAGAGAAAATTTCAAAAATAAGACAGGAAATATATTATCCTGATGAATACGAAATGCAGATTGTAAAAAAATATGTAGATACTTTAAGAAAAAACAGGGCTGTTGATTTTGATGACCTTTTGATTTTATTACTGCAGCTTTTTAAAAATAAAAAAATAAGAGAATATTATCAAAACAAATTTTTACATATCCTTGTTGATGAGTATCAGGATACCTCTTTTATTCAATACAGAATTTTAAAAATACTTTCAAAAAAACATAAGAATTTATTTATTGTGGGAGACGAGGACCAATCAATTTATGCTTTCAGAGGAGCAAGGGTTGAAAATGTTTTTGATATTTTAAAGGATTTTCCTGATATAAAAATCTATCGGCTTGAAAAAAATTACAGGTCAAATGAAGTTATTTTAAAAGCGGCAAATGAGGTTATCAAAAACAACCGGGAGAGAATAGGTAAAACCTTATATACGGAAAAAAGAAAAGGGGACAGAATCAGAATCATTGAATGTGAAAATGAAAGGGAAGAAGCAGAAAATGTTTATGAGATTATTAAAAATTATGAACCAAAAGATACATTGATTTTATATCGAACAAATGCCCAATCAAGGGCAATTGAAGAAGTTTTTAACATAAAAGGAGTTCCCTATCAAATTGTCGGAGCCCTTAAATTTTTTGAAAGAAGAGAAATTAAAGATTTTATTTCTTATCTTAAATTTCTAATAAATCCTTATGATTATGTGAGTTTTGAAAGATTGATTCAGGCACCAAGAAGAGGGATAGGTGAGGTTTATTTAAAAAAGATAAGAGAAGCGGGTGAAAAAAAAGAGATTTCTATTCTTGATTCCCTTAATGATGAAAACTTATTAAAAGAATTTCCACAAAAAGTAAGAAAAGAAATAAAAAAATTGTATGAACTTTTCATTGATTTAAGGGGCAAATTGTATTCCTCTACCTGTCTTGATATTTCAAAAGAAATCTACGAAAGGGTGAATTTCATAAGCCATTTAAAAAGAATATCAACGGATAACTTTAATTTTCAGGTTAGATTTCAGAACATAGAGGAATTGTTTGCATCAATGAGGGAGTTTGTATTAAGGGAAGAAAATCCTGATTTAATGAACTATTTACAAAATATACAGGTGAGGGTTGATGAGGATAATTTTAATAAAGATTTCATCCTTTTAATGACCGTGCATAATGCAAAGGGGCTTGAATCAAAAATTGTCATAATAACAGGGATGGAGGAAGGGCTTTTTCCTCATTATTTATCCCTTAAAAATGAAAAGGAAATTGAGGAAGAAAGAAGGCTTTTTTATGTTGGATTAACAAGGGCAAAGGAGAAGATTTTTCTTTTATATTCAAAAGAAAGGTGGAGAAGAGGGATAAGGGAAAGTGTGCCTTCAAGGTTTCTCTATGAATTACCAGAAGATTGTGTTATATGGGAAAAGAAAGAAAGAGAATTTAAGGAAGATAAGATTTTCAGAAGAGGAGACAGGGTCTATCATCCTTTTTGGGGAGAAGGGATAATCCTTGAAGTTGCTGACGGAAAGGCAAGGATAAATTTTTTTAAAAGAGGATATGTGACTCTTGTATTAAGAAAAGTGCAAGGTTTAAAAAAGATTTATTACAATGAATAATAAACTTTCAAAATTTTTAATTTTAGAAAATCTTATTTTTATTTTAATTTTCACAGGAGGTGTAATTGTTCTTTATGTAATAATTGATTTTTTTGAAAACATTGATAAATTTTTGAAGGGATTTCATCCTGTTAAGATTTTTTTATATTATTTTTTTCAGACTCCCTATCTTTTTGTTCTTCTTTTACCCGTAGGTTCTTTGCTTGCTCCCTTTTTCACAATCGGAAGGATGGCAAAGGATTTTGAACTCATTGCGGTTAAGACAAGCGGAATTCATATAAGAAAATTCTTTTTCCCTCTTTTAATTCTCGGTTTTATATTATCTCTTTTGTCTTTCTTTGTGAATGAAACCCTAACCCCTTATTTTATGAGAAAATCAGAAGCAATTAAATACAGGGAAATAGAGAAAAGACCCCCTCCATGGGAAAGAATATTTGAGGTGGATTTTAATTTCATAGAAAAGAAAAAAAATATTGAAAGATTTTTCCATTTTGGCTCAATAGATTCAAGGGTAAATAAGGGAAGGGAAATTTATATTGTTGAGACGATTGATGGAAGAACAAAGAGATTCATTTACGCAAAAAACGGAGAATTTTCGGAAAAAGGGTGGGAACTTTGCGATGGAATATTATATGAATATGATATAAAAGGAGATAAGGTTTTAAATTTTGAAAAATTTAAAAAAAAGGTATTTTCTGAAATGAGAATTTCACCTTTAAAGATGCTTTCTGAAAGAAAAACTCTTGAGGAGATGAATATATTTGAGATAAAAAAACTTATAAAGACGCTCAAAAGTGCGGGGCTTGAGTTTAAAAAAGAAGAGGTAGAATTTTTTGTTCATTTTTCTTTTCCTTTTTCTGTTTTTATAACACTTTTGCTTTCTTTAAGTTTAGCATCAATGACAAGACAGAGGGGGCGTGCTTTTACAATAACACTTGCTTCACTTTTATCCTTTATTTACTGGGGATTACTTGAGATATCAAGGGCTATGGGGTATGCGGGTTTTTTGCCTCCTTTTGTTTCTGCATGGCTACCGAATATCATCTTTTTCTTGCCCGCACTTCTTTCCTTTTTTTTGATTCCTGCATAAATTTTTTTTATAATTTTTATTTAAAAATTTACAAAGGTTCAAATCCTTAAAAAATTTTGGGAAAAAAATGGTGAAGGCATTTGTCTTTGTGAATATTGAAGCAAGCAAACATTATGAAGCATTTGAAAAAATAAAGCAGATTGAGGGTGTAAGGGAAGCTCATATTGTAACAGGTCTTCATGATATAATCCTGCTTGCCGAGGCAGAATCGATTAAGGCACTGGGAGAGCTAATTGTGAAGAAAATTCAGGGTGTTCCGGGTGTATCAAGAACAGTAACCTGTATTGCGGTAGATTAAGAGATAAAATCAGAACCGATTCCGCGGTATCGGAAAGCCTTCTTTAAAGTTGTCCAATGTAAAAGTAGGGGAAATTTTTTAATTGCGAATTATTTTACATAGTGGCAGTTTAATTGTGTATGATATAGAAAAGTTGAGGTGTTATTCAAGTTAAATTTATTTTTCATTTTTGGTATTTATCAAAGAAGAAAGAGAAGTAGGGTAATTTATGTTTTGTTCTTTTTTCATTCAATTCTTTTATAATGATAAACAGGATTTTTTCGGCTGATTCATGGGATGCCCCTTCTTTTGATTTCTTTGATAGTTCTTTCAAGAGAGTTTGTTGTATAGATGAATTTTCTTACAGGTTCAGGAAACTTAAGGAAAGTTGTTTCTCTATTTTCCTCCCGGAGATATCCTCTAAGACCTGTTTGACAACCGGCTTTAAAAACTCTAAAATATTTATAGGTTTAAATTGTTTTTGTTTTATTTTTAACATAAAATCCCATGCACAAACTAACGTTACACAACCATAAAATTCTTGAAATTGCGGATAAGATTATTAATTTTCATGAAACTTTTTTAATTTCTTCACCTTTTGATGCCGAAATATAAGTTATTTTTGTGCCTGTCTCTTTTTCAATGAAATCCAAAAATTTTCTTAAATTTTTGTCCTTTTCATCCGGCTCAAAACCTTCAAATTCCTTGTAAACAGGCTTAACCCTGTAAAGTTCATCACTTAAAGCAGGAGGAAACTCAATTTTTCTTCCCTCAAGCTCATATTCTGTGCATACTTTGACTTTCTTAAATCCTGACAAAACATCAAGTTTTGTGATTACAAGTTCTGTTGTTCCTGTAATTCTTATTGCATATTTTAAAAGAGGAAGGTCAAGCCATCCGCACCTTCTTGGTCTTCCTGTTGTTGCTCCAAATTCCTGCCCTTTTTCCCTTAAAATTTCTCCTATTTCGGATTTTTCCTCGGTAGGAAAAGGACCTTCTCCCACTCTTGTGGTATAACACTTCATAACACCGATTATTCTTCTTATCCTCCAGGGAGGAACCCCTGTTGAAAGTAAAATGCCTCCTGTAATTGTGTGGGAAGAGGTTACATAAGGGTATGTTCCGAGTAATATATCAAGCAAAGCACCCTGAGCACCTTCAAACAAAATTCTTTTTCCTTGTTTTTCCTTTTCTTTTAAAAAAATAATTCCATCTGTTAAAAAATCTTTGATTTTTTCAAATAAAGAAAAATGCTTTTCAAACACCTCATCAAGGGGTTTAACCGGTCTCCCGAATCTTGAACCGATTACTTCTGATGCCCAGTTCCATAAGTTTTTAAATTTTCTATAAGCAAAATCTTTATTTTTAAACTCACCTATTTTGATTTGTTTTCTATCAATTAAGTCCCTGTAAGCAGGTCCGATTCCTTTACCGGTTGTTCCGATTTTCCCTTTCTTCTCATTTTCAAGCACATCCTCTTCTTTATGAAAATCAAAAACAAGCGGGGTTCTTTCATCAATAAACAGCCTCCCTTCAGGGTTTATGTTCCTTTTTTTAAGTTCCTCAATTTCGTTTATGAGTGCTTCCAAGTCAAGCACACATCCACATGTAATAAGTGCCTCTTTTTCTGTACAGAGAATTGCAGAGGGTATTTGGTGAAGTATAATTTTATCCTCCCCTTTATATACCGTATGTCCCGCATTTGCGCCTCCCTGAAATCTTACACCTATTTCATATTCGTTCTTTAATGCATTTATAACTTTACCCTTCCCCTCGTCTCCCCACTGGAGTCCGAGAATTGCAATGAGTTCTGTTTCCATGTATTTTAATTATATCTTTTTTTGCCTTAAAATTTAAAATATTAAAACTTGCCAGGGTAGCTCAACCGGAAGAGCATCGCATTCGTAATGCGAAGGTTGCGGGTTCGACTCCCGTCCCTGGCTCATTTATAAAATTTGAATTTATTTTTTACTGTCAGCGGTTTAAGAGGTATCGTTTTTTCAACACTTACCCCTGAATATGTTTTGAAAGTTTCTGCGGGTTTTTGTAATCTTTTTGATGTTCCGAGTTTAATAATAGGAAGGGACACAAGACCCTCCGGAAGGGCACTCCTTCATTCGGTGATTTCAGGTGCAATTTCTAAAGGAAAAAAAGTTTTTGATGGGAAAATTGCTCCTACCCCCTCAATTGTTTACTCTGTAAGAGAAAGAGAGAAAAAAGCAGTAGGTATAGTAATAACTGCGAGCCATAACCCTCCTGAATGGAATGCACTGAAATTTATTCATCCCGAAGGAAGATTTCTATTTGAAGAAGAGATCGAAAGATTAAAAAAAGAAATAAGATTTTTTAACTGGGAAAATACGGATTTAATCGGCACATTACACTCATTTGATCCTGTAAATGAACATGTGGAGGGAATTTTGAGACACCCCCTTATTCTTGACGATGAAATAAGAATAAGAAAATTTAAGGTCGGAATAGATACGGGAGGCGGAGCGGGATACAACATTTTTCCCCTTCTGCTTAAAAAACTCGGATGCGAAATATCGGGAATTAACAGAGAAGCAGGTAATTTTAAAAGACCTTTTGAAGTAAATATAGAAAATATAAAAGAACTTGGAGAACTGGTTAAAAATAAAAATCTGGATATCGGCTTTGCCATTGATGCTGACGGAGATAGACTGCTGATTGTGTTAAAAGGAGGAGAGGTTCTTTCCGAAGAAGATACCTTGCCCATATGTCTTTATTATCTTTTATCAAGGGCTAAAAGTAATGTCGTAACAAATTATTCTACCACTGAACATGTTGAAGATATTGCAGAAAGGTTCAATGTAAATGTTATAATAACAAAAGTCGGAGAGGCAAATGTGGTTAAGAAAATGAACGAAACCAACGCTTTATACGGTGGAGAGGGAAACGGAGGAGTCATTGTAAGGGATTTTAATTTAACAAGGGATGCCGTCTTTGCATCCGCACTTTTACTCTCTTTCTTAGTTGAACTTGGGGACTCAAGGGAGTTTAAGAAGCTCTTCCGTCCGAGATTCAGAAAAAAAATAAAAATTCCTGTAACAGAAAGAAAGATTCCCCTGAATATGGAAAAATTTATAAGCAGTTTAAATTCATCGGATATAAATCAGGAAGACGGCATAAGGGTAAAAATTGACATAGGATTTATCCATATAAGATTATCAAATACAGAACCCGTTTTAAGAATTATAATGGAAACAAAAGAAAGGGAGGTATTAAGGGAATGGGAGGAGAAATTAAAGAGGCTTCTTTAAATCTTGCAAGAAAATACAGACCCCAAAAATTCTCGGAAGTTGTGGGACAGAAAGTAATAACAAAAACCCTTAAAAATGCTTTAAAGATGAATAAACTGGGTAATGAGATTCAGGCTCTTTTATTTGCTGGCCCCAGGGGAAGCGGAAAGACAAGCATTGCAAGAATTGTTTCAAAAACTTTGAATTGTGAAAAACCACAGGACGGAGAGCCTTGTGATGAATGTTCGTCCTGTCTCGAAATCAAAAAAGGGGCATCTCTTGATGTTCTTGAAATTGATGGTGCATCATACAGAGGGATTCAGGAAGCCAAAAACATAATTGAAATTACAAAACTTGTTCCTACAAAAAATAAATATAAAGTTTTTATAATAGATGAAGTCCACATGTTCTCAAAAGATGCTTTTAATGCACTTTTAAAGACCCTTGAGGAGCCCCCGCCCCGGGTTTTTTTCATTTTTGCAACAACAGAACTTTACCGTGTACCTGACACAATTCAATCAAGGTGTCTTGTTTTTGAATTTTCTCCGATACCGGAAGAAAGCCTTTTTGAAAGATTAAAAGAAGTGTGTGAATATGAAAACATAAAGGCAGAGGAAAGTGCTTTGAGACTTATTTCAAAAAGTGCAGGAGGCAGTTTAAGGGATGCACTACAATTACTTGAAAAAACTTATTATTTCAGTGAAGGGAAAATAAATGAGGAAAATGTAAGAGAAATTCTCGGTTTTTTACCAGATGAAACGAATGCATTATTACTTGAATACATCTCCGAAAGAAAAGGAGGAGAATTGATGGAATACTTGGATGACCTCTTAAAAAAACATACGGAAAAAGAAATATTGAATTCATTCCTGTACTTTCTTGAAGATGTTTTAAGGGAGATGGAAAGAAATATCGTGAAAAGATATTCAAAAAATTTAACAAAGGAGGACATTACGAGATTCATGCAATATATATTTGATGTACAAAAAATAATTTACTTTATTCAGGACCCCAGACTTTTGATTTTGCATGCTTTTTACAGGATGATTTACTTGCCCAGAGCAATTGAAGTAAGGGAGATATTGGAAAAAGGAGATGTATTTTCGGATTTACATAAAAAGGAAGTTGTAAGAATTGAAGAAAAAAAAGAAGAAGAAAAAAAAGAAGAATCACCGGTTGACCTTTTTTTGCTTGAAGTAAGAAAAATCAATAATTTGATTTATTCAATATTAAAAGACAGGGGAGAATGGGGCGAGAATTCTTTAAGTGTTAAAGTAAAAGAAGGTATTGAGAGCGAATTGATGGAAAAAGAAAATAAAAGGATTGAGGAAATATTAAGGGAAATATTCGGAAAGGAGTTTGAATTCAAACTTATTATAGAGACCAAAGAAAAAGAGGAATTTCCCGAAATTTTAAGAAAATTTGAAAATGAGTTTTCCTTATCTTTATTTAAGGAGGAGGAAAAAGGATGAAGGTTCTTATAAAACAGATAGAGGGTTTGAAGTTAGTGGGTAAAAATGAAAAAGGGCATGAGGTTACCGTGGATACCCGGAAAGATGTAGGTGGATTTGAGTCCGCTATGACACCTATGGAGCTTGTTCTGGTTGCACTCGGTGCCTGTACCGCTATGGATGTAATTTCTATTTTGAAAAAAATGAAGGTTGAATATGAGGAATTCGGTATAGAAGTTGAGGGAGAAAGGGAGAAGGAACATCCGAAAGTCTATAAAGATATTAAACTGACTTATATTTTTAAAGGAAAGAATCTTCCGTATGACAAAATTGAAAAAGCGATAAATCTATCCCTTAACAAGTATTGTTCTGTTTCAAATATGATAAACAAGACGGCAAAAATTTCTTATAATATAAAGTTAAATGACTGAAATAGTATTAATCGGTTTGTGGATTGCTGTGGGTTTCTTGTTTTTTCTTTTATCTTTAATTTTATTTTCAAGAAGACTATTGATTCTTTTTTATTTTGCGATACTATGTGCGTATTTTCAGTATTATAAGTTTAATTTAAAATACAATGTTTTGATTTTTTTAATTGTTTCTCTGTTTTTCTCAATCACCGAGAGGAAAAAGTTATCTTAATTTTGTAAGCTTATCTTTATTATTAAAACCTGATTCGTTAAGAGAGATATCGGATATATTTAAACCAGCAGTTAAAATCTAATAAAAACCCACATCCTCTTCTTTCCGTAGAAGTCTTTTTTTTCATAAATTAAATATTTTTCAAATTTTCGCAGAATTTTCTTGCTCCAAAATGATGAAATTTCACTTATGAAGAATCCTTTGGGTTTTAACACTTCAAATCCTTCTTTTAACCACTTTAAGAATGTCTCATAGCCTTTTTTCCCACCCACAAGTGCTTTTTTTGATTCACCTTTGAAGGGTCCGAATTTTATAAATTCTTCCTCAGATAAATAGGGAGGGTTTGTTATTATTAAATCAAATTTTTTTTTAAAAATTTTGAAATTCTTTGCCGTTATTATTTTTATTTTGAGTTTTTTATTCTTACTGTTAATTAACGTACATTTACACGCTCTTTTTAAACAATCAACCGCTACAACTTGTGAATCAGGAAATATTCTCTTAGCCCATATTGCAAGAATTCCTGTTCCTGTTCCAAAATCAAGGATTCTTTCGGGTGAAAAATTTTTATTTTTTAATTCCTTCAAATAATTCACAATTTCAGCTGTTTCCTCCCTTGGAATCAAAACCCCCTTTTCTATATAGAATTCTTCATCAAGAAAAGTTGTTTTTTTAAAAATATATTCCGGTTTTTCTCCTTTTTTGAGGAGATTAAGAATCCTATAGAACTTTTTTACTTTTCTTTTATCTATTTTATTTTTTGTCAACAGTCTTTCCAGTTTTTCTCCGAAAATACTTTCCATAACAAATCTTTCATTCACTCCCTCAATCCTTTTTAGTTCTTTATAAAGTTCAATAAAATTCATCACAAAATATTTTTCAGAAGATAAAAAGAGAGGCAATTCCCAGATATATAAATAGTCCGCCTATATCAACAATTGTTGTTATTAAAGGAGATGAAGAAACAGCAGGGTCAATTTTTAAAAGTTTGAAAATTACAGGTAAAGAAAGCCCTAAAAGATTTGAAAATTGAATTACCGAAAATAAGGCAAGAAATATCACCGCTGAAATTTTCAAATTTTTTAAAATAAAAAAAGCAACACTTCCACCAACAAGACCGAGAACCATTCCCAGTCCTATACCTGTGAGAATTTCCTTTATAAATATTTTGAAAAACTCTTTTATCTCAATCTCTCCGAGTGTTAATGCTCTTACCGAAAGGGTAACCGATTGAGTACCTGTATTTCCGCCCGTCCCTACAAGCATGGGTATAAAATAAGAAAGAAAAACCGCCTGCGAGAGAAGCCTGTTAAATCCCTTAATCACGGTTGCTGTAAATACTTCAAATATTAAAAGGGCAATAAGCCATGGAACCCTTTTTTTTACCCTTTCCCATAAACTCAATCTGAAATATTCCTCTTCAGGTTCAGGGGATGGAAGACCTCCTAATTTGTGAATATCCTCCGTTGCCTCTTCTTCTGCTATATCCATTACATCATCCACAGAAAGAACACCTATTAATCTTCCTTCTGAATCAACCACAGGCAATGAAATTAAATCATGATCCATTAAAATCTTTGCTGCTTCCTCCTGATCTTTTCCTGCATAGATTGCTATCGGATTTTTATCCATTATATCCTCAACCCTTTTATCAGGCTCAGCTAACACCAGTCTTGTAATCGGAACCCTTCCGACAAGTCTTCTCTCATTATCCGTCACATATATTGTTCTTAAAAGCTCCTCATCATACCCTTTTCTTCTCAATCTTTCAATTGCATCTTTTACCCTCTCCTCTGCTCTCACATGGGCAAACTCGGGTCTCATTCTGTGCCCTGCTGAACCCAAAGGATACCCCATCAAAATTGCTATCTCATCCCTTGCAGTCTTATCCATTAATCTTAAAAGCTTTGAAGCAAGATTTGCCGGCAATTCATCAAGAATCCTCACCCTGTCATCAGGGTCCATTTCGGAAAGAATTTCCCTAACTTCTTCACTCTTTAAAGTTTCAATCAATTCTTCAACCTGGTCCTTTGACATCTCTGATAAAACATCTGCTGCTTTATCCTTTGGTAATAATCTGAAAATCAAAGCCCTTTCCCTCGGTTTTAAATCCTCAAGAATTTCTTCAATTTCTGAAGCATGAAGATTTTCAAGAAATTTTTTCAATTCGTCCCATCTTCTCTCTTTAATGGACTCCTCTATCTCCGGAATCAAAATCCTGAACCAATGTAAGGAAGTCTTTTCCATATATAATTTTAAGACATTTTAAGGGGATAAAACTTTTTATTCTGCTTTAAAGGCGTCTTCAAATACCCGAATTTGCTCTTCCTCAATTATCACAACATCAAACCTTACATCACATTTTTCATAAAGATTTCTTCTCTCAAGATAAATTTTTGCAAATTTTATTATTCTGTTAATCTTTCTTCTATCAACCGATAACACACCTAATAACACCTCTCCTTTTTTTCTTTTTTTAACTTCGACAAAAACTATTAAATTGTTCTTTTTAAAAATTAAATCAATTTCGCCTGCCCTGAAATAAACATTTCTGTCAAGGAGTTTATAACCTTTTTTTGTATAATATTTAATTGCTATGTCTTCGCCTTTTCTTCCTTCTCTTATTTTTTCATTCAATGTCAACAATTTCAATCTCTTTTGTTTTTAAATCAATAATTGCAAAAGTCTTTTTACCGTGAAGATATCCGCATACCTCCCCGGGGTTTAAAAAAATTGTTTTTTCCTTTCTGACATGAATTACCTTATGCCAGTGTCCGAATAAAACAAAATCTATTCCTTCAACCGGAGCAAAGTAATTTTCGGGATGATTGTGATAAAGCATAATTTTTTTCTTCTGGATTTCGTATAAAAGGGGAGGTTCATAAATCTCAAATCCCAGTTTTCTTGCTGTTTCATAAAGTCCCTGCTTTTCTCCGTCATTATTTCCGAAAATTCCTATAAGATTTCCTTTGTAAAATTCTTTTATTTTTCTCAGAGTAAAAGGAGCAACAAAATCACCGAGATGGAAGATAAAGTTTATTTTTCTTTCAGCAACTTTTTTCATAACTTTAACCGTTGCTGAAAGATTATCATGTGTATCGCTTATAACTGCTATTTTCATTATTTTATTATAAATTTTTCAAGCATTCTTTTAACTTTTTCCGGTATCCTCACAGGCTTCATATCTTTATTTACTACCACATGTCTTGTAAATCCTTCTGCAAGCACCTTGCCCTCCCTCACAACTTTATAACCGTATTTAAAAGAGGTATTCTTCAATTCCAGAACCCACAAATGAATTTCGAGTTCGTCATCATAATGAGCAGGTGATAAATATTTGCAATAAGCCTCAACAACAGGAACAAAAAAACCGTTTTTCTCCATCTCACTGTAAGGGAAACCGTGAGTTCTCATGAATTCTGACCTGGCAGCCTCAAAGTATATAAAAAAATTGGCATAATAAACTACACCCATCTGGTCGGATTCCGCATACCGAACCCTTAATTTGCATTTGAACATCTTGAATTATAAAAAATTTTATTTTAAATTTGCTATTTGAGTAATTGTTTATACCCTGGAATGTCCAGAAAGAGTGTAACGGTCAATGGTTATAAATCATACCGTTATCCCTCGCAATCCGAAAGTTGCGGCTACAGAGATTTATTGATTTCGCAGTTAAGGAACCACTCTTCCAAATTTCCATTTAATAGAAAGGGGTTCATTACGGTTTATTTATATCTTCGGTGCCAAAAAAGATCTCCAGTTGAAAGTTTTTCAATATAAAACAAATTAAGAATGAGAAGACTGTTTCTGGATTTTATTTCAAATTTTTTATGAAAGTTTAATAAATTGCTTTGCCCTATGTAATTTTTCAAAATTTCTTTCTCTTCTGCATTAATATGAGAGCTTTCTCTTATTTTCTTCTGTAAAAAAGGAAAGAATGCATAAATTATTGAAAATAAGTATCGCGAAATCTTGAATTTTAAAGAAGTTATAGGCATCCCGGCATTTGCGTATGTAATTTCTGCTGTTTCATTCCATAAATTTTTTAAAAAATTCCTGTAAAGTTTTAAATTTTCTTTATATTTTTTGGGAATTGATATTACTTTTTCAAAGAATTCTCTTGAATAAAAAGGAGTCTGAGACCATACAAAGAATCTGTTTCTGTCTTCACCCTCAAATACAAGTTTAAAATCCCTTTGATATATTAAAAAATGTGAATACTTGAAATCAGAAGTATTTTCCGGAAAATTTTCAAGTATCTCCATTATATCCTCTTTTATTTCTTTTTTATTTAACCCAAGAAGTTCTGCTGATTCACTTGGTTTAAAATAAGAATGCTTTTCTATTATATATTTATAGAGTTCTTTTATATTCCTTGTTTTTCTGTATGGAAAAATTCCGGGATTCAAAACAGGTCCGCCAAAGCCGGTAAAACAGTTTATCTTCCTTCCTTTAAGTTTCCATAATTTTTCAAAAAAATCAATAGAATAAGCAAATTTAAAGTTGTTCAATCCGTATTTCATTCTAAGCAATTTTTCTATATGCTCTTTTTTTTCTTCTGTTTTAATTAAATGAAACTCTACATTTAACTTTTTGGCTACTCTTTCTGCTATCTCAACATCATATAAGTTGGACTTATCCGGTAAGAGACAACTTACACATATAAAAGGAAGTTTTTCTTTAAAAAGCGCTGTTCCTGTTGTCCTTGAATCAAGCCCCCCACTTAAAGAAAGAACATTAACACTTTTTCCATCATATCTTTCTTTACATGCTTTTTTAAAAAGTTCTATAACTTTATTTAATTCTTTTTCTGTAAATCCTTCTTTTTCTTCAAAATTGAGTTCTTTAATTTTTTTTATTTTCACTTCATTTTCATTAATAAGAATGAAAGAAAAAGGCGGGATTCTTTTAATGTGCTTAAAAAGGGTTCTCTCTCCCAGAGGGTAGGAAAAAACAAGATATTCTGCAAGTCCTTTTTTATCAATTTCAAATTTTTCTATTAATTTTTTTATAAACCCTATTTCCCTTGAAATTATTATTTTGTTATTATCCTTATAAGAATAGAGAGGCAATCGCCCAAGAAAGTCATTGAAAATTACTATTCCTTTCTTGTTTTTAATAAAAATTATATAATCACCGTCATTTTTATCAACAAATTTCTCAATATCTTTTTCGTTCCTGATTTTCAAAATATCTGTCTTAAATTCCGGGTTATTGTAAATTTTTCCTTCAATGAATACGCCTTCGGTAATCCTTTTTAGAGGATAATTTTCATAAAGAGTTGCGGATAAAATTTTGTTTTTTTCTTTGAAAAGTATCTTGTGGAAATAATTTTCAAAATACAATATTTCTTTAAGTGCAGAAAGATGCTCTTTTTCATGCACATTTACTGTAAAATGGAATCCCGGCATTAATTTCTCCTATATCTATCTTTATGTAATTTTTAATTCAAAAATTAATAAAGTTCTTCCCTCACTGTTGCGATGGTTATATCAACTTTTGTTCCCTTTTTAACCTTTGCTCCTGGTCTCGGATTCTGTCCTATTATCTTATTCTCCGGATATTCTGCACTTACTTGTTTATAAACATTTCCAAGTGTTAAACCTGCTTTTTCAAGTATTCCTCTTGCCTGATATAAATATTTTCCTATCAATCTGGGCACAGTCACGAGTTCTGCACCCGCGGAAACATAAATTGTCACCTTTGAACCCTTAGGAAGCTCCATACCTGCAGGAGGATAAGTTTTTATAACATGACCTTCCGGAATCTCTTCATTTGCTTCTTTTTTTATTTCACCTATCAGAAATCCTTTCTCTATAATTAATCTTTGAGCACTTGCAAGGTCAAGTCCCATAACAGGCGGAACCTTAACAGATTGAGCTTCCTTTGTTTTTACAATCTTTACATAAATTGATGAACCTGTTTGTAAGACCGAACCGGGTAAGGGTCTTTGTTCTCCTATGGTTCCTTCCGGATATTCTGCACTTTCCATTTCCCCTTCAACCACAAGGGAAAGTCCCAATTGACTTAACACAAGTTTTGCCTGGGAAGGTAAAGAGCCTCTTAAATCAGGGACCTCAACATTTTTTATTTGTTTTTCAACCGTTTCGGTTGTTCTTTTGGATCGTTGAAGAGCAGGTTCCACCCAGTAATAAAAAGCAAAATTAACCAAAATCGCCACAAAAAGTGACGTTACCAAAGATATTAAAAAAGCAGTTCCTCTATCAACCATAATTTATCCTTGATATTATAAGGCCAAGTGTGAATAAAATTCCAAAAAATAAATGAAGTTTTGCAGTGAATAAATCAAGGAGTCCGAATGAAAGGTAATCCGGTCTGAACGATAATTTGATATTCCTGTATGCAACAGGGATTGTAAAGAGCACAATAAGTGTTTGCCAAGGTAAAATTCTTAAGATAACAAATAAAATTGTTAATAAATAAGCAAAAGATACCAGAATCAGATAATAATAAGAAGAGCCTTTTATTCCGAGATAAGAAGCAATGGTTTTATACCCTGCCTGGACATCTTCAACCAGGTCTCTAAAGTTATTTCCGTGAAGAATCCCTATAACAAGGAGTCCAATCGGTATTGCTGCTACAAAAGGAAGCCATTCAATTCTGCCTGTTTGGACATAATAAGAACCGAGTGCTAAAAGCGGTCCGAAAGCCAAAAATACGCAAATATCACCCAGAGCTCTGTATTTAAGACCTATCGGCTTTATCTGATAAAAAACACCGAGAAAAACACCTATGATTCCTATTATTAGAACCCATATTCCTTTGATAAAAGTCAAGATAAAACCGATAATTGAACCGAGTGAAAGCAATACTATTACTAAAATTGTCTGTTCTTTAACACTCAATAATTTATCTTGAAGCATTCTTGAAGCGCCCAGAACGAGCCAATCATCGATTCCGTATTTATAATCCATTAAGTCATTTAATGCATTTATTCCTGCATGAAGAAAAAGCACTCCGAAAAATGTGAGCAATAAGAGCAGAATATTAACTTTTGGAGCAAGAAAAGTACCCAGCAAAACAGATATAAGGGTTGCTGTAAATGCAAAGGGTCGCGTTGCTTTAAAAAATCTTTCCCATTTCGGCATCCCTTTATCAAGTTCAAGTGCTGTTTTAAAATCTTCTTCTTTGACTTCAATTTCCTGTCTGGGTTTAAAAACCGTTCTGAAATCCGAAAGATAAATTTTTGTAGGCTTTATCCTTATAACAAAAAGATTCGGGACTTTTTTAACAAACGGTATTAGTTCAATATTCTTTTGAAAAAGGAGTGCTCTTTCTTCCTCTCTTTCTTCGGGTGTTCCCAAAATTTCAACTTCTCCTTCTCCTTGAATAAAAAGGTCAGGCACACCCTTTTCAATAACAAAGAACACTTTATTGTTTTTTTGGATATTTTTAAAATTTCTGGATTTTTCAATAATTGCATAAATGTAAAGTCCTTTTGTCGCAAAATAGAGCCTGCTTGACCAAAGATAATCCCCGGAAGTTGAAATGGTTAAAGTTTTATTCCTCTTAAATACTTCAAAAATATTTTCAATCTGTTTTTTGTCCATTTTTAAGTTTAAAATACCACAGGGAATGGAACCCGTTGTAAATTATATTATAAATAGAAAAGTAAGAATAAAACAAAGACTCCCCGTTAAGGGGAGCCAAAATATGAGAAATAACAAAATAGATTATATGTCTTTTTTATTACCTCACAATAATCATTTTTGATTTCTGACCATTTATTTGGAGAAAAAATATTCCTTTTTTCTCAAGATTTATCTTATAAGATGATTTACCCTTTTGAAAATGTTTGTTGAAAGATTCTACAAGTGAGCCATTTAAAGAGTATATTTTCAAATTAAGCATTTTGCTCTGAAGCAAAGTTATATTAAGAACAGCACCTTTATCCGTAGGTAAGATAAAAATCTTTTCTGAATTAATTTTATCAAAGTTATCTTTTTCCGATATTCCTACATTCCAGAAGTAATCAAACCATACCCTATCAGATGCGAACTCTCTATAAACAATGGTATGACCACCGAAAGAAATATTTAAGTCAATTCTGGGTCCGAATTCTGTTGTCGGAGCATAATCATTGATTATTTCTCTTCCGTTCCACGAGGAGGGAGAGCTTGCGTATGCCCATGCTGTAACAACAGAGTCATCACCTGTTGTATAAACAACGGTAGAGACAGCACATATATCATAGGGATATCTGAAACTTGTTGTAACCCATGGGTATCTTATGTTTCCGTATGCATAATTTGTATGTGGCCAGAAACTCCATGTCCAACTTGCTCCTCCATCGGTTGTATAAGCATAATGAACATCATAATTGCCTGTGGATGAATGATAATTTCTGTAAAAAATCCATGCAGTTTGAGAATCAGGTATTTGGAATCTGGACGCAGCAATAGAAGGTGTGAACTCAAAATCACCGTCTGTTTCTATGTCTGTGAAATTCCATGTCCCTGATAGATACTTTGTATTTCTTCCTACTCTTACGATTGTATCATTTACAATATATACTATGTAAAAGACGCTGTCTCCTCCTATGGCTATTTCGGGTTCTCTTCTGTTTCCGGCTGAAATTAAAACAGGGGAAGACCATGTTAATCCTAAGTCTTCAGACATAGTAGCATATACATTCCATGAACCGGTACTTGTGAGCTTTGTATATGCAAGAAACAGAGTTTCTAAGGAGTCCATGTCAACTGCGAAGTCACCAATCGAGTCTCCGGGTTGTACAATCCATATCCAATCCCATGATAAAGCATCCGCTCTCATTCTCCTCATTACAAGACCACCACTATTTGGGGTTCCAGCATCCTGAGCATGGAAAAATGTGTATATCCAAGGATTTATACCTCTTCCCACCAGCAATTCAGTCTGAAATACTGTATCACCGCCAGGGTAATATACAAGGGGCCAAGTTGACCACGTATTTCCATCCGTGGACCTATAGAAAAATACAGTGTCATTTACACCTGCATGATGTTCAATAACAGCTACGAATACCTCGCCTTCATCAGTATGGTCAATTGATAGCCATCCCCATGTGAGAATATCACCCGTTCTTACCAATTTATCCGTGCCGAATTTTAAAGTATTTTTGTTTATTCCTATGTCTCCTTTAGGGTTTTCTTTATAGATATTACTAAATTTTTCAGCAATGTCATTTAAGCTGTTCAGAAATGTTCCTTTTTTTATTTTTACCGTTTCGTCAACGGGAACAGAATTTCCGGTATTATGGGATTGTGTATAATCTACACTTTTTATGGAGTGTAGATCAGAAGCTATGAGATGTCCTTCAAGGACTAAAAAGAACACCCCTACTGCTATTATTTTTGCGAAAGGTTTCAAAACACTCTCCTTTTCTTTAATTGAGAATAGAACTCTGTTTAATTATACCTTTGATTTTTCAATTTGTCAAGTAAGCGATTTTATCCTGCAATAAATCTTCTTATCCAAGATAGGACTTTACCTTCATATTTTCTTACCACCATAACCGGTTTTCGGGATTTTCTTAATAATTTCTCGGGTATTGTACCGAATCTTATCCTTCTCCATAAGTTTTCCCTACTTGCACCTATTATAACTAAATCATAGTTTTCACTCTGTTTAAGTAAGGTATTTAAAATATTTTTCCCCTCAACTATCTTTTCGTTTAATATTTTTTTTCTAAATTTAACACCTTCTTTGGTTTTTGAAAGCCAAAATTTTGCCTTTTCTTCTTCCGCTTTGTCTTTTATTATATACATTAATGTAACTTTTCCTTTATTCTGATTTGCAATCCATGTTGATATTTCAAATGCGAGTTTCGCATTCGGTCCTCCTGCTGTCGGAACAAGAATTTTCCTGTACCTTTTTACATCGTTTTTTATTTTTAACACACATATATCAGAGGGAGCTTCCTGGAGAAGGGGCTCTATAATATTCCCGAATAACCTTCCTCTTATTTTTATTTCTCCTGCTCCGAGAATTAAGAGATTTGTTTTGTTTTCATGCGTTGAATCCAAAATACCTTGCCATACATTATGAGATATTCTTATGCTGAAACTTACAGGAATTTCGTCCTTTTCTCCTATTTTCTCCGCATTTTCAAGCATCTTTCTTCTTCCCTCAACAAGTCTTTTTCCTGCATGAAGCGGTGTCTGAGGAGGTAAAGGAATTATATGAGTCAAGAAAATCTCCCCATCTTTTTCTTTTGCTATATCAATTGCAATTTTCATAAGTGATTTTATTTCGTTCTCTTTTTTTATGGCAACATTTATTTTGAAATCCTTATGCACAAGTTCTTTTTCTTCAATAAGAACTTTCGGCCCTACTTCCTCTTTTTCTCTTTTTACAGAATAAGCATAATAAATTGCTACCCCTGCTCCGACCCATAAAAGGCTTAAGAAAAATGATTTGGGACTGTAAATAAACATGACAATTATTAAAACCGCCTGCGTTAAAATTGCTATAACAGGGAACAAAGGAAAGAAAGGAGATTTATACCCCTTTAAATTATGAGGTTTTTTTCTTCTGATATGAATAAGGGAAATATTTACAAATATAAAAAGATATAGAAACATCACATCAGCACTTGAAGCAATGTCTTCAATCGGTAAAAGGATTACCATAAGAATTATTAAAACTGTTGATATGAAAATGGAACCATCAGGAGTTCTGTATTTTTTATGAATCCTTGAGAAAATTTCGGGCAAATTATAGTCCCTTCCCATTGCAAAAGAAACCCTTGATGAGCTGTAAATTGTTGCATTAAGGGCTGATATTGTTGAAAGAAGTCCTCCTATAAGTATAACAATACCTCCGATTACACTTATCCCCCTTGCAGCTTCAACAAGTGCAATTTCTTTTTTTTGTGCAAGAATATCCCAAGCCTTTAAATTTGCTTCCGGATTTACTATTCCTAAGGCAACAAAAGCAACGAATATGTAAATCGGAATAACAATTAATAATGATAGAAAAATGGCTCGCGGTATATTTTTTTCAGGATTTTTAACCTCTTCTCCGCTTTGTGCAATAATTTCATAACCTTCAAATGCAATATAAGTTAAACCCATTGCAGTTAAAATGCCTCCGAATCCTTTTGAGAAAAATGGTTTAAAATGCTCAAATCTTACCGGTTCTGAAAAAATTATTCTTAGTCCGAGTAATACAAAAAATAAAAGTATTATAACTTTTAAAACTGTTACAACATTTCCTGCTCTTCCGGTTTCTTTTGCACCTTTATAATTTATATATGAGAAAATTAAAACAATAAAAACAGCCAGTGTTCTTTTTAAAATCTCCGGATGTATAGGAAGGTTGAATCCGAATTCATATAGAACTTCTCCGAAATATGCTCCAAAACCCGTTGCATAAAGCGAACAAGCAACAGAATGTGCCATCCAGGACATCCAACCTGCTAAAAATCCAGAAGGTTGAGGCAAGGTGTTTTTAACCCATAAATATCCTCCTCCTGCCTCAGGGATTGAACCCCCGAGTTCTGCATATGCGGATGCCGTAAAAAATGCAACTATTCCGTTCAAAAGAAAAGCAAGAATCACAGCAGGTCCGGCAATACCGGCAGCAATTCCTGTTAAAACGAATATTCCCGCACCTATCATTGCTCCGACTCCTATCATGGTCACCGAAAAAAGCGATAAATCCCTACTTAATTTCATTTTAAAAAAGAATTTTATGATAACTTTTTATCAAAGACCGAATTCTTTTTGTGCTTTTAATTCCCTTATCTTCTCTATTGCCTGGTCATATTGACCGATTTTTAAAAGACGAATTATATCATCAATTTCCTCTGCTTTTGACTCATTTTCCTCCAATTCAAATGTAAATGTCCCTTTCCCTTCTTCAAATATTAAAAAATCATTTTTCTCCTTCTTTTCCTCTTCTCCGGGTTCTTCTATTATTTCTTTTAATAAGGAAGGACATTTTTCTTTCAACTCCTTTTTTAATTCTTCCAAAAATTTCATGGTTTAATTATACTCCCTACGATGCACTCTTTTTCAATATTTTCTGCTTTTATTTTTACAATATCTCCTTTTCTTATGTTATTTCCCTTGAATTTTACTTTTATTCCGTATTCAGAAAGTCCTTTCATAAATCCATTTTCCTTTTTTTCATATACAGGTTCTAATATTTCATTTAAAAGAGATTGCATAAATTTGTTTCTTTTCTTGATATCAATCTCTTTTATTATTTTTATTCTTTCCTTTATCTCCTCAGGATTAATTTCTTTAAGTTTTGCTGCGGCTGTTCCTTTTCTTTTTGAAAAAGAAAATATATGAATATAACTAAATGGCGAATTTTCAATAAATTTCAATGTCTCGTTAAATTCTTTTTTTCCTTCGGTTGGGAATCCAACAATTAAATCCGTCCCTATGTTAAATTTTCTTCTTATTTTCAAAATTTTATTTAAAGTTTTTTCATAGAATTCAATTGTATAAGGTCTTTTCATATCTCTGAGAACCTTTTGAGATGCACTCTGTAAAGGAATGTGAAGATGAGGGACTATTCTTTGTTCGGATAATAAGTAAAATATTTTATATAAATGTGCGGGATGCAAAGAAGAGAGCCTTATTCTGAATGAGGGGGAAATTTCGAGAAGTTTCTCTATTAAAGATCCCAGATTTAAATATTTACCCGTATCTTTTCCGTAATCACCTATTTGTGTGCCTGTTAATACAATTTCTTTATAACCTTTTTGAATCGCAATTTCTGCTTCTTTAATTATTTTTTCTAAAGGATAAGACCTTGATTTACCTCTTTTAAAAGGAACTATACAAAATGAGCACTTATAATCACATCCCTCTTGAATTTTTAAAAAATATCTTGAATGCCCTGATTCAGAAGGAGAAAGGACCTTTTCCTCTATTCTTTCAAATTTTAAATTTTTTATTAATTCCTCAAATGAAGGTAAAATATTTAAATTTTTTTTATTCAGAAATAAATAAAAAGCACATCCGAAAACATAAATTTTTGCTTTTTTATTTTTCTTTAATACTCTGTTTACGAGTTTTCTTGAGTCCCTATCTGCCCTGTGCGTAACCGTACAAGTATTTATAAAAACATAATCCGCCTCACCTATATTGTCTGTATATTCAAAATTTTTATTTTTTAAAACAGCCCTTAATTTTTCACTCTCAGCAATGTTTGTTCTGCAACCGAGTGTCAGGATTGTAAATTTCATTTTCTATTTTTCCTTCTTGATTCAATCCCTTTTATGAGAAAGGTTATTATTTTGTTAAATACAACATTAACTCCACATTTCTCTCCGTATTCAACTATTTTTTTATTTAAAAAATCAATCTCTGTCTTTCTTCCTGCTTCAATATCAATGAGCATTGAAGGTTTATGATACCCCCCTTTTTCAAGATATGATATACAAAATTCAAAGAAATTTTCCGGAAATTTTATGCCGGTTTTTTCAGCAACATTAATCCCTTCTTTTATGATGTTTTCAACAATTTCCCTTATATAAGAGTTATCCATCGCTTCTTTCATTGTAAGACCGGTTACAGCACATACAGGAGAAAGAGCAGCATTTAATATGGTTTTCTCCCATTCATATTTTTTTATCTCTGTGGTAAATTCGGTATCCAGTCCTGATTTTGTGAGAATTTCCGCGATTTTTTTTGCAATCTCATTGCTTTTTTCCTCCATTGCACCGATATAATTGGGTTTATTAAAAAATGTAACTTTTACCTCGTTATGAGAAAGCATGGAACCTGCATAATTAACAACAACTCTTAAAACATTTTCTTTACCGAAACTTTGAGCAAGCAATTCCTCATTCCCGAGTCCATTTTGAAAAGAAACAACCTTACTATTCGGTTCCCTTATCTCTTTAATCTCTTTTATCACATTATCCAATGCGTATGTTTTAACACATATAAAAAATACATCTATTTTTTCCTTTACCTTTTTAACTGAATTTTCAAACTTCTCCGGATATACAGTAAAATTACCAATTATGCAGTTTTTCTCATCTTTTATCTTTAACCCTTTTTGTTTTATTTCACTAATTCTTTCCTCGATAACTTCTACAAGGATTACATTATGTTTGTTTTTTATAAGATGAGCACTAAGAATACTTCCGATGGGACCGAGTCCTATTACACAAAATTTTTGAGGAAAATTCATTACCACATTTTATTAAAAGTTCCGATCAGGAAGCAAATGAGCAATCACTTTGTTGCCTTTTTTGATTTTTTTCATATTCTTCGGAGCAATTATTAAACAATCTGCTTTTGCAAATGAAGAGAGCATGTGTGATTCTTGATAATCTAAGGGGATTACCCCTCTTTTTGTAATTTTTCCTCTCAAAAACCATAATCTATCCGTTTCTTTTTCTATGTCTTTTAAAAGGGTTATTTTCTTTTTAACCAAAAATATATTTTTAAACCCTGATAATGCCCTTATTGCAGGATATACATATTCATAAAAACAGACAAGAACAGAAGCAGGATTCCCGGGGAGTGCAAATATCAGTTTTTTATAACAATCCCCCTGCCCCCTTTCACCAAGGGGGAAAATGCCAAAATATAAAGGTTTCCCAGGTTTTTGTTTAACTTTATAAAAAATTGTCTTAACTTTTTCTTTTTCCATCAAATCCCTTACAAAATCATAATCACCTACCGAAATTCCTCCTGAAAATAAAATTATGTCTGCAAATTCAAGTGCCCTATAAAATTCCTTTTTAATTTTTTCAAAATCATCCTTTATTCTTTTTATTTTAATTTCACTAACTCCTGCCGATTTTAAAGCAGAATATAAAGAAAAGGAATTTGCATCATAAATCTTTCCCTCTTTTAGTTTTTTACCGGGTTCTGTAAGTTCATTACCTGTGATTATTATATAAACTTTCGGTTTTCTTATAACCTTAACCTCCTTTATCCCCATTGTGCTTAAAAATCCTATTCCCGCAGGATTTAAATATGTTCCCTTTTCGAGAACCTTCTCTCCTTTTTTGATTTCTTCCCCCTTAAATCTTATGTTTTCTCCTTTTTTAATCTGTTTTTTTACATACAGAATATTATTCTTAACTTCTGTAAATTCTTTCATAATGACAGCATCCGTATTTACAGGTAAAGGAGAACCTGTAAAAATCTTAACGGCTTCACCGGGCTTTAATTTTATTCTTTTATAATCTCCCGGTTTTATTTCTTTTTTTTGCAAATAAAAAGTCGCATAAATGCGACCGCTACATTTTTTTCGCAACCTAAAGGTTGCGGCTACATTTCTTATTGTTTTAAACCTCACAGCAAACCCATCCATTGCGGAATTCGTAAAAGGCGGAAGGTCTATAGGAGAATAAATGTCTTCGGCTAAAATATATGAAACAGCATCTTTAATATGAATTTTAACAGAATTAAGAACAAACAAATTCTCCTT